>JAJZJY010000044.1 GCA_021809885.1 Actinomycetes bacterium | reverse complement strand
GCGTCCCACACGGCAGGCAGGGTCTGATTCCCTATGGAGGACCCGGTTGTCAAGGAACTTTTCGATCGAACTGGTGTTCGGTCAGCTTGGGGGTGGGGCCAGGCGCCTGGAGCGTCCTCCGGAGTGCTGGAGGGGAGTGTTCTCTTCGACTCCGGCACGACGCCGGCGGTAGGCGGCCTGGCGGCAGGCGGCGTCGCAGAAGCGCGCCGGCGAGCCGGTGGCGGGGTTGCGGAACAGCCCGTCGATGGCGGTGACCACGAAGCGTCCGCAGGTGCCGCAGTGGTAGCCGTGGCGGCCGGGGTCCGAAGCGTAACGCAATGTGTCTTCGGCGGTCATGGTCTTGACGGCTCAGCTCGCGATGGCCGAGGATGGTGTGAGGGGAAGGTCGCCCCGTTGACCCGTTCGTGGTTTCGATTGTCCCGTGAGGACGTTGTTGGGGGCCTTCCCCGCCTTCGTGGAGCGTCGCCGGGTCCGCACCTCGACGGGCACGGTCCACTGCTCGGCGATGATCGTCTTGGCCTCGGTGGGGGTGACGGCCCGGCCGTCGGTGTCTCGGGTCACGTAGGGCTCGCCTCGGTTCATGACCGTCCAGGCTCGCTCGGCGAGGTTGGCGGCGACCACACAGGTCGCCCCGAGGTGGTCCTTGCCGCGCTCGACCATCTGGAGGTAGTAGATCCGGGCGAGCTGCGGGTCCTGTTTGCGGGCGGTGTCGGCGGCGCGCACGAGGGTGGTGCGCAGCAGGGCGGAGCCGGCCTTGGACATGGGCTGGCCCTTGCGGTCGGTGTTGCCGGTCTCGGACGCCCTGGGGACCAGCCCGGTGAACGAGCGGAACTGCTTGCCGCGGGCGAAGCGTCCTGGGTCGCCCATGGCGGCGACGATGGCGGGACCGCCGACGTCGGCGATCCCGGGCAGGGACCGGGCGAGACCGGCGGGGTCGACCGCCTTGTAGGCGGCCTCCCGGGCGGCGCCGTGGGCGGCGAGCTCGGCGCCGATGGCGGCCAGCAGGCGGACCTCGGTGGCGATCTCTGCCGCGAGGTCGGCGAAAGCGACGGCGGGGTGACCGGCGTACAGCTCGAGGGAGGCCTCCGCGGCGGCGATCCACTGCTCGGCACGCTCGGTGCCCAGATGCCCGTGCGAGGCCTTGACGATGAGCGCCGCCAGCCGGCGGACGCCGGTCTTGACCAGCAGGTTCGGGTCGGCGAAACGCTCGAGGACGGCCAGGTCGGCGGCGCCGAGATCCCCGGTGAGGGGGGTCATGGGCAGCACCTGGCGGACCAGGTCCTTGATGCGCACCTTGTGCTCCGCGGCCTGGGCGCTCAGCCGGTCGGTGGCCCGTACCCGCCGGTCGAGGGTCGCCCGGTCAGCGTCGGGGAGGCGCAGCTCGATCAGCCCGGCAGGGTCGACGATCCCGAGGCGGGCCAGGGTGTCAGCGTCGATCCCGTTGGTCTTGGTGTGCCGGGAGAAGAACTTGCGAAGATCCGACGCCTTCGCCGAGGACACCCGGAACACCATGTGGCCCCGCCGGGCGAAGAACACTGCGATCGGCAGCCACGCCGGGCCGGTCGGCTCCATGATCACCTCCAGCCGGCAGCCCGCCGGCGCCCCCGCCAACGCTGCGGTCTCCACCTGGGCGAGGCTGTCGACGGTCGGGTAGCACTTGCGCTTCGCGACCGTCTCACCGGTCTCGTCGATCACCCGGACCGTGTGGGCGGAGGCGATCCCCAGATCGATCCCCACCAGCCTTCTGTCTGCCATCTCATCTCCTCGTCGTTGGTCCTACCTACCTGCCGGCCGCTCCAAGAAGCGACGCTCGATGTCTGGCCACGGTCCCAAGGAAGACACGCCCAACCAGCGGCTCCCACTCATGTGCTGCAACCGGGACCGGCCTCCAAGGACCGGCCCACTTCCCTCATCCGGGGCATCCGTGGCCGGGCCGGAAGTGGCAATCAGACCTACGGGGCAACCCCACCGAGGTGGAACTCCCCAGAGCGCTTCACGACGCCACCTCCCGGACCAGCCGGGATGACCATGCAACCCTGGGACCACGCCCCGATGGTGGATACCACCAGCGCGCTGTCCCTTACATGATCGCCGACTCGGTCGAGTGCATGGCCCACGCGGAGCGCTTCGACGCGCTCGTCACCATTGCCGGCTGCGACAAGAGCCTCCCGGCGATGCTGATGGCCGCAGCCCGTCTCGACATCCCGGCGGTGTTCGTCTACGGCGGCAGCAGCTTGCCCGGACAGCACCGGGGTCGCCCGGTCACGGTCCAAGACGTCTTCGAGGGGGTCGGCGCGGTGAGCACTGGGCGCATGTCGGCCGGCGAGCTCGCTGAGATGGAACGGGTTGCCTGCCCCGGCGAGGGGTCCTGCGCAGGCATGTACACCGCTAACACCGTTGCCGCCGAAGCCGAAGCGCTCGGCATGGCCCTGCCCGGATCGGCCACGCCCCCGGCTGGCGATCCTCGTCGCAGCGATGTCGCCTATCGAAGCGGCGCAGCCGCAGCTCGGCTCATCCTCCAGGGCATACGACCTCGCCAGATCCTCACCAGGGATGCGTTCGAGAACGCGATCACCGTCGTGATGGCGCTCGGCGGCTCCACCAACGCCGTGCTCCATCTCATGGCCATCGCCCACGAAGCACGGGTGGCCCTGTCGCTCGACGACTTCGACCGGATCGGTAGGCGGGTCCCCCACCTGGCGGATCTCCGACCCGGTGGCCAGTACGTGATGGCAGACCTCGACCAGGTGGGCGGCGTCCCCGTGGTGCTCCAAGAACTGCTCGCCGCCGGGTTGCTCCACGGGGACTGCTTGACCGTGACCGGTGTGACCCTCGCAGAGAACCTCGCAGCTCTTGCTCCCTCGAGCCCCGACGGCTCGGTCGTCCACCGGGTCGCCAGCCCGCTCCAGCGTGAGGGGGGGCTTGCCGTCCTGCGTGGCTCTCTCGCTCCTGACGGCGCGGTCGTGAAGGTGGCCGGATTGACGACCGGCAGGTTCAAGGGCCCGGCTCGCGTCTTCGACGGCGAGGAGCCGGCCATGGCCTATGTTCGTTCGGACGCGTTGTGCCCTGGTGAGGTTCTTGTCATCCGCGGTGAGGGGCCCCGCGGCGGCCCCGGGATGCCCGAGATGCTGGCCGTGACCGCGGCGGTCAACGGGAGTGGGCACGGGCGCGATGTCGCCTTGATCACCGACGGCCGCTTCTCGGGCGCCACGACCGGGATCTCCATCGGCCATGTCGCCCCCGAGGCGGCTGTCGGCGGACCGATCGGCCTCGTCGCCGACGGAGACGAGGTTCTCGTTGACGTCGAGCGCCGGCGTCTTGATCTTCTCGTCGACTCTGCAGAGCTCCGCCGCCGCCGCGAGCGTTGGAGCCCGCCAGCCTCGCCAGCAGGACACGGCTTTCTCGCCAAGTACGCACGCCTTGTCGGCAGCGCCGCCCACGGGGCCCTGGTGGGGACAGAGCAGCTCGACAGCCCTTGAGCCGTTTGCGGGGCCAGGTGACCAGGCAGGCTCTGCGGCGCTCGACGTCAGTGATCTTCCGTGACGCGGCACTCTGCCCGCGGCTGCGAGCTTCTCGGTCGTTCACAAGGCGGACGTACGTCCCTGGGTGATCCGGGTAAGGAGCCGTATCGCCGCGCACGCTGCACCGAAGCCGTTGTCGATGCCCATCACGGTGATGCCTTGGGCACATGAGGCCAGCATCCCGAGCAGCGCGGTGTGCCCGTGCAGGCTCGAGCCGTAGCCGACGCTCGTGGGCACCGCGATGACTGGGGAGGAGGTCAGCCCTCCGATCACACTTGGGAGCGTCCCCTCCATCCCGGCGACGACCACGATCACGTCGACGTCTTGGAGCTGGTCCACCACTGCCAGGACTCGTTGGAGGCCCGCCACGCCGACATCGACGATGATCTTGGGGTCGTAGCCGTAGGCGATGAGGGTCGTTCGACACTCTTCGGCGACGGAGAGATCGCCCGTTCCGGCGCTGATCACGAGGATCCGTCCGGATCGTGGCGGCTGTGCGTTCCAGACGACCGTCGAGCTGACGACACGGCCTCCAGGGTTGCGTGCAAGCGCGGCCTCGACCTGGTGCTCGTCGGAACGCGTGAGCACCACCGGTGCGGAGATCGGCGAATCCAGGAGATCGGCGACGATCGTCGCACACTGGGCCGGCGTCTTGCCTGGTCCGTAGACGGCTTCAGCGAGCCCAGTGCGCACCCAGCGATGGCGGTCGATCCGTGCGAAGCCCAGGTCGCCGAACGGCAAACGGCGGAGCGCACTGTCAGCCTCCCCAGGGCTGACCTCGCCGGCGGCCACCTTCTCCAGAAGGCAGCGCAGATCCGGCCATGGTGCCGCACCCGTGCCGGCTTGTCCTTCCGGATCCCCATCGAGGCTTGTACCGCTCACCTCTTCCGCTCACCCTTTCCGCTCATCTGAGGTCGATGCGCGGCGCGGCGCAACCGGTCCCTGATTGCAGTGCCGAGCCCCGCATCGGGTGGTAGCGCCACGACCAGGACGTCCAGGCCTTCGTCGTCGGCCTGCCGCAGCCTCTGGTAGAGCGATCGAGCGAAGACGGCCATCTCGCCACCCGCGTCCCAGGCCACTGCCGCTCCCGAGACGTCGATCCTCGCCAAGGACAGCACACCCACCCGCATTCCGGTGGAGATCAGCTCTGCGGCTCTCGCCCTTGCATCGTCGCTCGAGCACAGATCCAGCACGGTGGCCGGGGCGTAATGCGAAGCGAGCATTCCAGGCGCCCGCATCGCTCCGAGCGTCGCTGCTCTGGCCCGGCGCCCGAGCACAGCGGCGATCGCTTCGGGGCTCACCCCACCGGGTCGGAGGATCGCCACCTCCTCTCCCTCCAGAGCGACGATGGTGGACTCGACCCCCACCTCGCAGGGACCGCCGTCCACGACGAGGCCGACGGCACCGCCGAGAGCGGCACAGACGTCGTGGGCGGTCGTGGGGCTCACGCGACCGAAGATGTTGGCCGAGGGTGCAGCGAGGCCGCCGCCGAAGACCCGGAGAAGCTGCTGCGCGACGGGGTGGGCGGGCATGCGCAAGGCGACCGTATCCTGGCCCCCGGTGACGGCGTCGAGAACCGACGGGTGCCGATCGAGCACCAGCGTGAGGGGACCCGGCCAAAACGCGTCAGCCAGGCGAGACGCCTGGGGTGGTATGCGCCGAGCCCAGTTGGAGAGACTCGCTGCCTCGCCCAGGTGCACGATCAGCGGATGGTCGCTGGGTCTTCGCTTCGCCGCGAACACGCGTGCGACAGCATCCGGGTTGGCCGCGTCTGCGGCCAGGCCGTAGACGGTCTCGGTCGGAATACCGACGATGTGGCCGGCTTGGAGCAGGCTGGCCGCGAGCCTGATCGACCGATCGCTGGCGTCGACCACCTCCGTCTGGCCGTCGCAGAGGTCCCGATCCGCGCTCCACCGCCGACGGTCCGCGCCGATCCCCGTGGCACCGTCGTCAAGCGTCACGACAGACAATCCTCCGTCTCGTGGGTCGACGCCTTCCCGTCGGTCAAGGGGGCGTTGAGCTGGAGCAACGCTGCCCGCTCACCACGAACGACCCGGATCTCGCTGAGGCTACAGTTGTTGATGGAAGGAAACCGGGCACGATAGTGGGCCAGGGGGACCCCGAGAAGGCGGCACAGCACGAGACGGATGAGCGTGTTGTGCGTCACAACCAGGACTCGTCCCGACGGGGTGGCGTCGCCGATCTCGGCAAGGCACTCGAGGGCGCGTGTCGCTGCCGCCCGAGGATCCTCGCCGCCCGGCAGGGGTTGTCCTGCGGGGTCGGAGTCGAACGCAGCCACCTCGCGCGGGAAGCGCTGGCGCATCTGTCGGGCAGTGAGGCCTTCTGCTTGCCCGAAGTCGATCTCGTTCAACCTCGCGTCCACCACGAGCTCCAAGCCTGTCGCCACGGCGCAGCGCGCGGCGGTCTCCTTGGCGCGCCCGAGCTCCGAGCACCACAGGCCGTCCAGGCTCGCGCCTGCGCCCCAGCGAGCGAGGGCCCGGGCCTGCGCACGGCCCCGGCTGTTGAGCTCGACATCGCTGCGGCCGGCGTACCGGTTCTCTGCGTGCCATACGGTCTCCCCGTGGCGTACGAGCACGATGTCGGTCATCTCCTCGCCGCCGGACCGTCGTGTCCTCCGTCGGTGCGACTCGCGATGCATGGAATGACCCTCACCGGAAGTACTCGGGGCGGCTCACCCAGGTGTCGGAGACCAGCATCACGCCCGAGCGGTTCCCGAGCAGGCTCCTCAGGCCTTCGACGAGCGTCCCGGCGCGCTCGGCAGGCAGCACCACCGTCAGCAACGCCAAGGCGTCGCGTTGGTTGAACAACAAGCGTCCCTGGTGGTGACCACCGTGGCCGAGCCCGGACACGTTCGAGACAGCGGTGAACCCCCTGGCGCCGGACTCGGAGAACAGGTCAGCGGCCACCGCCACGTCTTCGCCGCTGACCACGACCTCGATCCGGGTCATCTGCGACAGTCCCCAGGTCTCATCCACGATTGGTGCGCTCCTTGGTGTGGACATCGGCGTTGGTGTGGGCGTTGGTGTGGGCGTCGGTGTTGGTGTGGGCGTCGGCAGCGGCAGCGGCAGCGGTCCAGTGGACCCAGGTGCCGCCGGCGCGGCGTATCTTCCAGTGGTCGTGACTGCCCTCACGTGCCGCCACGTGCACCCATTGCCCGTCGAAGAGCTCCTCCAGCACGGGATTGCGGGCGATGACCGCCTCCAGCAGCATCTCGGGCGCTTCGACGACCACGAGGAGCCGCATGGGCTCGTGGTACGCACGGTCCCCGTCGTAGAGGGATTGGAGGGGAAGACCGACTCGCAGGTCACCACCGGCTCCTTGCACCACGCCGATGCCGGCGACGATGTTGTGGGCGGTCTTGTCCCCTGCGGAGAGGATATCGGGGTCGACCGTGGAGAAGTAGTACTGCGCGTTGATCCAGTGCGCCACGACCATCGGGGCGGTGAGGATCGTCTCCAGGGCGACGCCCTCGGGGTCCCCCGCCGCGTCGTAGGAGTGCAGGAAGCAGCGTGACTCCAGGTCAACGCCGGCGCTGACCGAGCGAGGCGCGACGATGAACGCTGCGTTGCGGGCAAGTCCCCACTCGGGGCGTACCTGGGCCCAGTCGGCGGCGCGTCCTGCAGGGCCGGTCACGCGACGCTGGCCCTCGGTCGCAGGCAACAGCGACGCGCGCTCGGCCGCGGTCGCAGCGCCAGCTCGCCCCAGTGCGAATTGCAAGGTGGCGACGCCGTCCGCATGGTCCTCGGGAACGAGATGGAGGTCGAGCACGGTCACGGTGTCGGTGGCGGTCTCGTGCTCGGCGGCGAGGAACCAGGTCGTGGCCGGTATGGTGATGCCTCGCTCGGCGAGCAGGCCGCGGGTGTCCTGCCGGTTCAAGATCGCTGCGGCGGCTCGGGAGCTCGTTCCTCCCCTGTTGCCGCCACAGGCGCCGCAGTCGAGCGACGATGCGTGTGGGTTGTTCTCGGTCGTGCTGCCGTGGCCGCAGAGGACCACCAAAGGCGCGAAGTCGCGCGTGAGGCCCATCGTGGCGAGCGCGGCTTCAGCATAGAGGGCCCGCTCATTGTCGCTCATGGCGCCCGCCTCGGGGTCCAGGTCGATGACCGTGGCGGCGGGCGGGGCGATCACACGGTGGGCCCATTGCCGCACCGCTCGGTACCAGGAGGGAGCGAGCGTCTTGGCGATCATGATCGGCCCGCCAATGATGCCGCCGGCTTCTGCCAGGACGAACTGGGACAGGGCTCCCTTCCTGGTGGCGTCGAACGCGCGCTGGGCAGCAGCGACCGCCTGCCGGCCAGCAAGCTCGCGGCTGGAGGCCTGCGCCGAAGTGACCGGGCGCTCCGTGACGCGCGTGGTAGGCCGGAGCAGGACCGGGCAGAGATCCATCGCTTCATCGGACCACCAGGGGCCGAAGCGGGTGGGGAGGGCGAAGAAGCCGGCGAAGCCGAACGTCTCGTAGGGACCGCAGCCCTCGAGGTGGCGGCGCAATCCCTCGGAACGGACGTCGATACAGAAGACGACCTGCGCCTGGGGGCGGGGGGGCGGCCCGGATGGCGGGCGGTCCAGCGCGCCGAGCAGGCAGTCCCGGTAATGACCTTCGTAGGCGGCAAGCCAGACATTCGCGAGAGCGCTTGCACAAAGCCCATCGAGGAGTCGCGTCACGTCGTCGGGCAGGCCCACGGCGACCGAGCCTCGCTCCCGGGCGCGGTGGCCGTCGAGAAGTTGCGCCACCCCCTCGGTCCTCCGAGGGTGAGGAGCACTGCGGGCGGGGCGCCGCTCGGACGTGTGACCCGTCGCCGAGCCCGGCGGCAAGACATCGTTGGCGACGAGCACGGCTTCGTAGCACAGCCGGACGGCAAGGTAGTCGACCAAGCGCAGGGACGGTCCGGGCTGGTCGGAGGCGGCCCAGCGAGAGCGCCACTTGGCATGTCCCGCCCAGCCCGGCATGCGCGCGAGATGGCGAGCAAGCTCGGCGGGTCGGTCCTCGTCTCCGATGCCGAGGAGATCGAGGCACGTGAGGATGGCGTCTTCGGGATCGGCACCGAGCCCGGCGAGGCGCTTGCGGCCAGCTTTACCGGCGAGCGAGCGGGCCGAGGGGTCGAAGACCACGACCCCGCGCCAGGCCGCATAGAAGCCTTCGGTCGGCCCGTTGGGCACCATGCCTGCTAGGTACGCAGCGCACCACTTGGCCGTCTCGCGGTCGACGCGCGCCGCGAGATGGGATCCGAAGGCTGCGTCGTGGCGCTTGGCGGCGGTCTGCAATCGTCGTGTGCCCGGCTCGGGCTCGTGCCGGGCACGCTCGTCCTGGCCCGCAGCCACCCAGCGACTTCCGTCGAGGACCGCCTCGAGGTCTTCGACGGTGATGCGCCCGGTGGCGTACGCCAGGGCCAACAGTGCCGGAGACGGGTACCCGCTGATACCGAGCACCTGCTGCGCGTGGCGCACCGCTTGGTGGAAGGGCATCTGGCGCAGATCCCACAGGGGGTTCACGGCGATGGCTGTGGACAGCGGCCACAGCGGGGCGATCGACCGGGCTGCCTCCTCCACAAGGGCGAGGAGCCGTACCCGTGCGGGGCAGTGCTCGTCGCTGCTCACGCCGCGCTCGTATCCCACAACCCCACCTGCTCGGGGATGCTCACAGGTCTACCGTTCCGCAAGTCGCGTCGCGCCCAGCCTGCTCCGCGTGCCGGCAGATGGAGCGGCGCCGCACCGGCGTCGACAAGGACCGCCACCACCCGCCGGCGAGCCGAGGGAAGGCGAGCCAGGCCGGCCGCCACCAGCCCGGTACCCGCCACGCCGGACAGCCACCACGGATTGAGGGTGCCGGGACCGGGCGGGGGCAACGCCAGCGCGATCCAGCTTCCCAAGACGGCAACCGCCAACCCGTAGAGCACCCCGGCAACGACCAACGCAACTGCCCACAGGGCGGCCCAGCGGGCCGCCATCGGACCTCGACTCCACCACGCCCACGACGCCGAGGCGACGGTCGCCGCTACGAAGACGAGCAGCACCGCGGCGGCGCGTGCGGTGAGCACCCTCGGAACGCAAGCCATCGCACCGAGGGTCGCGGCCGTCGTGGCAGCAGTGGCCAGCATTCGCAGCGACATGGGGATGGTCCTGTCCGAACCCCTCGGGAGCTGGCCGGCGCGGGGAACCTGGGAACCTGACCCGAAGAACAAGGTCGCCTTGTACAGGGCATGGCCGATCAGGTGCACGACCGCCGCCAGGTAGGCGCCCACGGCGCATTCCGTCACCATGAAGCCCATCTGGCTGATCGTCGAATGCACGAGTGAGCCCTTGACGTCCGGCTTGTGGGCCATCTGCACCGCCGCAGCTGCTGCGGTGACGCCAGCCACGCTGAAGACGCCGACCATCACCAACTCAGAGCCGCCGGTCAAGCCGGCAAGTCGTACGAGCAGGATCCCGCCGCCGTTCACCACTCCGGCGTGTAGCAGGGCGGACGCCGGAGTCGGTGCTGCCACGGTGCCGGGAAGCCATCTCCCGAGCGGTCCCTGGGCCGAGCGGGTCAAGGCGGCCACCGCGACGAGCACTGTGACCAAGGTGGTCATGCTCCCCAGGTGCTCCGCTGCACTCCTGAGCCCCAGTGCAGAGGCCAGGTCGACATTGCCGTCTCGTAGCCACACGACAGCCAGGGCTGCCACCAAAGCGAGGTCGCCGGCCGCGAACATCCGCAGCGTGTTTCGCGTCGCCGCCCGCACCCCCGGGAGATCAGGGCGGGAGCCGACCACCATCACGAAGGCCATACCAGCACTCACCCAGGCCACAACGAGCACCGCCACGGTGGCCGAGGTGCACACGACCGCCATCGCCGCCACCACCACGTTCGTCGCGGCGAAGAACCTGGGGGCCGACCGGTCACCTTGCAGGTAGCGAAGCGAGAAGCTCTGCACCACGGCACCCACCACACAGACCACGACCAGCAACGTGACGGTCAACTGGTTTGCCCACAGGCCGGCAAGCGGCCGGCCGCCTCCGATGGCGAGCACAACGGTGAACGGCCCACGGAGCGCCACCCACAGTGCCGCGGCCATGGCAAGCACCGCTCCGGACCATCCCAGAGCGGCTGACGTTCGACATCGCCGGTCGCGTCCTCGTCTGCCGATGGCTGGGACGATCGCGCTCATCAGCGGCAGGACGACCGCGCCGATCAACCAGAGCTTCCCGAGAAGGTTCAGCACGTTGCCTCCTCGGCGAGCAGAGTGCACTCGGAGCACGAGGACGATCCACCAGTAGCGAAGTGCATCTCGTGAATCCTAGAGCGGTATGCACCAAGGGCGCAACCTGGCCGTGGTGTTCGGTGAGCCACCTCCTGTTTCACGAAATCGGGTACCCTCTCCGCCATGGTGGACCGCAGCGAGGTCCGGCGAGACGTGAAGCCGGGGGAGCTGGCGAAGCGGGGGGAGCCGGGGGAGCCGGCGAAGCCCAGGTGGACGTTTCTCACCAACCACGGCCACGTGCTCGTGTGCATCGCCGGCGATCCGGGCATTCGGGGGCGCGATATTGCCGCCAGGGTGGGCATCACCGAGCGCGCCGCCCAGGCGATCGTCGCCGACCTCGTGGCGGAGAGCTACGTGAAGCGCACCCGGGTGGGGCGCCGCAACCATTACGAGATCAACAAGGACCGGCCGCTGCGCCACCCCGTCGAGCAGCCGCACAGCGTTGGTGAGCTCCTCGATCTCGTCGCGGATCTCGTGCCTCAGCGGCGCCGGCGAACTGCTGCCTCCTGAGCGCCACGCCACGCCACGTCCGCACGCCCGCCGTGCCGACCGCTCCTACACGAAGTGCAGTACACGAAGTCTCCTTCGGTCATGAGATATGCTCAGGTCGTGTTGTGGCGATCAGGAGCGACCGATGCCACGAAGTGGGTCGGCAACGCGGTGCCCCGGCTGTGACCCCCCGTCCTTCCCGCAGCCGGGAGGGCCCGGAGCACCCCTACGACGGGCGAGTGGGAGTGCTGGCCACCAAGCACGCCAAGCTTCCGCTCATCGCCCCCCCGCTGGCAGCTGCCGTCGGGCTGCGGGTCGACGCCGTTGCGGTCGACACCGATTCTCTCGGCACGTTCACCGGGGACGTCCCCCGCCGGGCACCAGCCCTCGACACGGCCATTGCCAAAGCACGCCTCGGCATGAGCGCTGCCGGTCGGTCCCTCGGCTTGGCATCGGAAGGGAGCATCGGCCCGGACCCTGCTGTGCCATTCGTCAACGCCGATCGGGAGATCGTCGTGCTCGTTGACGACGACAACGGGTTTGTCGTATGGGAGAGCCATACCAGCTGGGACATAATCGTCGCCTCAACGAGTGCGGGTGCCGACGAGGATCTCTCGCAGTTCCTGTCCAGTGCCGACTTTCCCAACCACCGGTTGATCGTCCGGCCCAACAGTGGAGCCCTGCACCCGATCTACAAGGGCATCTCCAGCATCGACGCCCTCGCCACTGCAGTCAGTGAGTGCGCTGCTGTCGCTACCGACGGCTTGGCCCGAGTCGAGACCGACATGCGAGCTCACGCATGTCCCTCGCGCCGTGGCGTCATTGCCGCTGCTGCGGACCGTCTTGCCGCCCGGATCGCTACCCTGTGCCCGTCCTGCGGAGCCCCTGGATGGGGACATGTGGACGTTGTTCTCGGAGTGCCGTGCGCCTGGTGTGGCACCGAGGTGGCCCGACCGCGAGCGGAGATCGCCGGCTGTCCCGCCTGCGAGTACAGAGAGGATCGGCCCCTCATCCCCCCAGACACGCGAGTCGACCCGGGTGAGTGCTCGTACTGCAACCCGTAGGACGAGATGGTGGAGATGGATCGACTGCGCCGCTGCCAACCAACGGGCGGCCGGCGTAGGGTGCCGGGGATCGTACGACACTTCATCTGGCCCGGGCGGGTGGAGGGGCGATGGCGGATGCCAGAGCCAGGAGGATCGTCGCATGGGCCGTCACCGCTCACGCCGGCCGCAGCGCCCGCTGCGGGAGCTGGGGGATGGCCGAGCGCAGCATCGGTCCGCCTGTCACCGCCGGCGGCGCCGGGGGCCTTCCCAGATCCGTTCGTGGTGGCCGCCGGCGATCGCTACGTCGCCTTCGCCACCAATGGGGAGGGACGCAACGTGCGGGTGCGGGAGAGCCCGGACCTGCGCTGCTGGCAGGAGCGGCCGGACGCCCTCCCGGTCCTGCCCTCCTGGGCCACGCCTGGGCGGACCTGGTCGCCAGCCGTCCTCGAGCGTAACGGCGTGTGGGTGATGTGGTACGCAACCCGCCACGCGGCGACAGGTCGGCAGGCCATCTCGGCCGCGGTGGGCAGTGACCCGCTGGGCCCCTACCACGACACCGGGGAGGCGCCGGCGGTCTTCCAGCGCGACGAGGGCGGATCCATCGACCCGAGCCCGTTCGTCGACCGCGACGGGACCGCCTACCTCGTCTGGAAGGCGGACGCCAACGCCCTCGGGCGCACGGCGGTGCTGTACGGTGCGCCGCTCGACGCGAGCGCGACGGCGCTCGCCGCCGAGCCGGTCCCCCTGCTGCGCCGTGACCAGAGGTGGGAGCGTCCCCTCGTCGAGGCGCCCTGCGTCACCCGGTGGGGCGAGAAGAGGTACCTGCTCTTCTACTCCGGGAGCACCTGGGAGTCGGACCGCTACGCGATCGGCTACGCCGTCGCCGGCCATCCGCTCGGCCCGTGGCGCAAGGAGACGACACGCCGGCCGTGGGCATCCTCATCGGCCGGTGTCTCCGGCCCGGGTGGTCAGGAGGTCTTCACCGGCCTGGACGGCGTACGCTACCTGGCCTACCACGCGTGGGATGCCGGGGCGGTGGGCGGCGGGCGTGGCAGTGGCGGCGGGCGTGGCAGTGGCGGTCGCGGCGGGGGGGGCCGGCGGGGGGTGCGGCTCGGCCGCCTCGACCTGGGTGGGGGCGTGGCCCGCCTGACCCCGCTCGCGGGC
>JAJZJY010000043.1 GCA_021809885.1 Actinomycetes bacterium | reverse complement strand
TCCGGCGGTGGGCGGCTACTTCGCGGCGCGAGCGCTGCTCGAGTCCCACGGGTTCCCACTCGTCGCCGCCCACCGCGTCTCCGACATGAGCGAGGCGACGGAGGCGGCCGGCCTCCTCGGCTGGCCGGTGGTGGTCAAGGCGGTGGCACTGGAGCACAAGTCCGATCAGGGCGGGGTGGTCCTCGACGTCCGCAACGAGAAGGAGCTCGCCCGGGCTGCCGCCGACCTGTGGTCACGCCTCGGGCCGGCGGCCCTGTCGGTCGAGGCCATGGTGCCTCTCGACGGGGCGGTCGAGCTGCTCGTCGGCTGCGTGCGCGATCGCCGCTTCGGCCCGGTCGCCGTCGTCGGGCTCGGGGGCGTCCACACCGAGGTCCTCGGCGACGTGGCCGCCGCGCTTGCCCCGCTCACCGCCGCCCAGGGCGAGGCGCTGGTCAGCTCCTTGCGGGGTGCGCCGCTGCTGACAGGGGCACGGGGCCGGCCGCCACTCGACGTGGCGGCGGCCGGCGCCGCCGCCGCAGCCCTCTCCCAGGCGGCCGCCGCCCACCCCGCCGTCGCCGAGCTCGAGGTCAACCCCCTCGTCGTCGGGCGCGCCGGCGCCTACGGGGTGGACGCCCGGCTGGTCGTGTCCACCGTCGGGTCGCCGTGACGGGCAGGCGGCGCTACGCCCTGTCCCCAGGCGTCGGCGCCACCGTCGACGAGCACGGTCGAACCGGTGACGTACGCCGCCCCGGCCGACGCCAGGAAGGCGATCACCGTCGCCACCTCGTCAGCGGTCCCGAGCCGCCCGAGCGGCACCGACCGCTCCCATGCGGCAACGGCCTGCTCCCCGTAGCCGTCGAGCGCCTCGGTGGCGATGTTGCCCGGGCTGACGCACACCGAGCGGATCCCGTAGCGGCTCCAGGCGCATGCCAGGCCCCCGGCGAGGTTCTCCACCGCTGCCCGGGCGGCGGCCGCATGCACCATGTCGGGCAGGCCACGGCGCGGGCTGAACCCGACGAACACGACCACCCCACGCCGTCTCGGGATCATCGAGCGGGTCGCCACCTCGTGGGTGAGGTCCCACACCGCCTCCACCGACAGGCGGTGCACCGCCCTCCACCCGCTGGCGCTGATCTCCTCCGGCGCGGCGGCGAACTGACCTCCCGCGTTGTTGACGAGCACGTCCACCCCACCGAAGCGATCAACGGCGGCATCCACGACAGCCACCACCGCGTCGTGGTCCCGCAGGTCGGAGGGGACCGCCAGCGCCGCGCCGCCGGCCTCCTCGACGCCAGCCACGGTCTCGTCGAGCAGACCGGCACGCCGCCCGCACACGACCACCCCCGCCGCCCCGGTGCGGGCCAGTTCCAGCGCCGTGGCACGCCCGATGCCCGTACCGCCGCCCGAGACGAGCGCGACGGCGCCGGCGTTGGCGTCAGGGGCGAGGACCGACCGGGGCGTCGCCGGATCGTAGCGGGAGCGAGCTGAAGGTGCCGAAGATCGTCGATCGACAAGCCCGGCGCGAGCAGGTCGTGGAGGCGACCTGGCGACTCGTCGCCCGCGTCGGGCTCGACCGGGTGAGCATCAGGGACATCGCGGCCGAGGCGGGCTACTCGACCGGCGTCATCGGCCACTACTTCCGCGACAAGGACGAGATCCTCCGCACCGCCCTGCGGCAGGTCTGGGACCGGGAGCGCCAGCGGATCACGGCCCGGACGGAGGGCATGTCAGGCCTGGCAGCCCTCGAGGCGGTCGTCGGGTCCGTGCTGCCCGTCGGCGAGGAGCAGACCTTGGAGATGACCGTCTGGCTCAACTTCTGGAGCAGGGCGTTCGGCGACGGGGATCTCGCTGCCGAGCAGCGGCGCTACTACGGCGAGTGGCGGGCGCTGCTGCGCCGCCACCTTGAGGAAGCCGTGCACGCCGGCGAGGTCCCCGCCGACCTCCGCCCCGACGACGAGGCCCGCCGGCTGGCTGCGCTCGTCGACGGCCTGAGCATCCAGGCGGTCTTCGAGCCCGAGCGGCTCACGCGCCGGCGCCTGGTGCAGCTCGCTACCGGCTACCTCGCCGCACTGCGCTCCCCCGCCTCTCCTTCTTTGTAATACGTCTGTCATGTTATGATCCGCCGGTCGAGCACAGGAGGCCGGCCGTGGATCTCAGCTACACCCCCGCGCAGAACGAGCTCAAGGCGCGAGCTGCCGAGCTGACGAAGCTGATCGCACCGTTCGAGCAGGCGTGCGAGGAGGGCGACGGCCTGCCGGCCGAGACCCTCACGCAGATCAGGGCCCACGTCCTCGACCTGCGCCTCAACGCCGTCAACGTCCCCGAGGAGTGGGGCGGCCAGGGCCTGTCAGTGCTCGACCAGGTCCTGGTGCAAGAGGAGCTCGGCCAGCTCACCAACGCCTTGTGGGACGTCGTGTGGCGGCCGGCGAACGCCCTCAGGGCGTGCGACGCCGAGCAGCGCGAGCGCTACCTCCTGCCGGCCGCCCGGGGCGACCGGCGGGACTGCTACGCCGTGACCGAGGAATCGGCCGGCTCCGACTTCACGGCCGTCACGACCACGGCGACACCCGACGGCGACGGCTACCGCCTCGACGGCGAGAAGTGGTTCGTGACCGTCGGGGACGTGGCCGACTTCCTCATCGTCATGGCGATGGTGGAGCCCGACCACCTGCCCACGTTGTTCCTGGTGGACCGGGACACGCCCGGCGTGAGCATCAAGCGCACCCCCCGCTACATGCACACCTTCGTCTACAAGCACCCCATCTTCACCCTCGACGGGGTGCGGGTCGCTGCGGCCTCGGTGCTGGGCGGCGTGGGGGCGGGCGCCGATCTGACGCGGGAGTGGTTCGTCGAGGAGCGCCTCATGATCGCGGCGCGCTGCGCCGGCGCCGCCGAGCGCGCCCTGCGGGAGGCGACCGAGTGGGCCCGGGGCCGCCGCCAGTTCGGCCGGGTGCTCATGGACAACCAGATGATCGAGGCCATGCTCGCCGACAGCGCGATGGACATCGCGACCATGCGGGCCCTCACCTACCAGGTGGCGTCCGAGTGCGACGCCGGCATGCCCCGCAAGCTGGTGCACGCCAAGGCCGCCATGGTGAAGACCGTCGCGTCCGAGGCGGCCGGCCGGGTGATCGACCGGGCGGTGCAGATCTTCGGCGGACGGGGCTACATGCGGGAGTACGCGGTGGAGCGGCTCTACCGGGACATCCGCGTCGATCGCATCTGGGAGGGCACCAGCGAGATCCAGCGGTTGATCGTGAGCAACGAGATCGCCAAGCGCGGCTTGGACCAGCTCCTGCACCCCTGGCCCGCCCGCTGATCGGCCCCGGCGGCGGGGAAAGCGGAGGTCGCCCGGCGAGCGGGCCCACTTTCGGCGTCACTTCCACCGGAAGTGCACGAAGATCCGGCCGAAGTTGTCGCTGTCCTTCTCCACCCGGTGGTACAGCGCCTTCATCTCCCGTTGGTCGAGGAAGCGCAGCACGCGTTTCTTCAGCTGCCCGCTCCCCTTCCCCGGGATGATCTCGATCACGCTTGCCCGCTTGCGCACCGCCTCCTCCATCACCGCCCGCAGCGCCCGGTCGATCTCGTCGCCCTTGTTGTAGATGTCGTGGAGGTCCAGCTTCAAGCGTGCCGGCACGACCGTGCCCTACCCCGCCGCAGCGACCGCCGTCCGGGGCGCACGCTCAGCCGCGACGCTCAACCGCCATGCTCAACCGCCCGGTGGCGCCGTCGCCGGCGGGGCAGGCGGTGCTGCGGCGGCCGCCGCCCGCCCAGGGTGTCGTGCAGGTAGTCCTCGCCGTAGAGGTGCCGTTGACGAGGGGGAGCTGTTCGGTCACGCCGAGCGCCTGGCCGGCGCCCTGCGCCGAGGTCGGTGCGCTGGCGGCCGATTCCGGCCGTGAGAGCTCCCGAGCCCACCGCTGTGCACCGAGCTACCCGGTCGGCGCCTGTCGAGGCCGGCGGCCGCGGCAGGCACCGCCGGCCCTCGCTCACCACTCACTCACCACTCGCTCACACTCACGAGCAGCCGCTGGTCGTCCCACAGCTCGGGCAGGCGTGGCAGCTGCCCGCCCGCTGCATCTGCACGCCGCATTGGAAGCAGTACGGGGCGTCGGATCCGACAGGGGCCGGCTTGGCCACGACCTCCCGGGGCGGGGGTGCGAGCCGCAGCTGGGGGCCATCGTCATCCCTGTCGTCGTAGTCACGGTCGGTGACCAGGGACAGGTTGGGGGTGGTGGACTCCTCCACGCCGGGCAGGGTCTGCTGCGTCCGCTCGCCAGTCGTCAGTACGCCGAGCTCCAAGCGCTCGTCGTACGGCAGGTAGTCGACGGCCAGCCGCCGGAAGATGTAGTCGACGAGGGACTGGGCGATCCGCAGGTCGGGGTCGTCGGTCATGCCAGCCGGCTCGAAGCGCATGTTGGTGTACTTGCGCACGTACGTCGCCAGCGGCACCCCGTGCTGCAGCCCCAGGCTCACCGAGACGGCGAAGGCGTCCATGATCCCGGCGAGCGTCGAGCCCTGCTTGGCCACCTTCACGAACACCTCACCCGGCCGCCCGTCGTCGTACTCGCCGACGGTGACATAACCCTCGCAGTCCGCCACACGGAACGCGAAGGTGTTGGACCGCCGCCGGCGGGGCATGCGCTCCCTGATGGGCTGCTTGACGACGATCGTCGTCTGGTTGGCGAGCGCCTTCTCGAGATCGGCCACCTTGCGCGCCAGCTCCGCATCGTGGGCTGCTGCGTCCGACGCCTTCTCGACGCCCTTCTTGGCGGTGGCGAGTGGCTGAGCAACCTTGCAGTTGTCCCTGTAGATGGCAACCGCCTTCAACCCGAGCTGCCAGGCCTCGATGTTGAGTTGCTCGACATCTTCGACGGTCACCTCCTCTGGGACGTTGACCGTCTTGGAGATGGCGCCCGAGATGAACGGCTGCACCGCTCCCATCATGCGGATGTGGCCCCGGTAGTGAATGGTGTTGTCGCCCATGGAACAGGCGAACACCGGGAGGTCCTCGGATCGCAGGGGGGGCGCGCCGACGATCGACTTGTGCTCGTCGATGTACGCCGTGATGGCGGCAGCCTGGGAGCCGGTGTAGCCCAGTCGCGTGAGGGCCCGGGGCACCGTCTGGTTGACGATCGACATCGTGCCGCCCCCGACCAGCTTCTTGAACTTCACCAAGCCCAGATCGGGCTCGATGCCTGTCGTGTCACAGTCCATCAGGAGACCGATGGTGTTGTGGCTGACGAAGCCGTTGGCCACGTACGTGACGGTGTCCGGGACGGACAGGTCGTAGGTGAACTCTTCATCGCCGAGCGTCGCCGCCTCGATCCGGTCGAAGAAGAACCCGAGGAGGCGGCCGACCTCGACGTCGCCGGTGCGATCGAAGAGCTCTTGCGCCGTTTGCCGGGTGACCCGACCCCGGGAGTGCTCGCCGAGAAGGACGCTGCGCAGCTGGTCGCCGCGCGGCGCCAGCCGGTCGATCAACTCCCGGCGGAGGGGGATCCAGTCCCTCGGAGCGTCCTGCGCGGCGTCCTGCGCGGCGTCGCCGGCCAGGACAGCGGTGCTCTTCCGCCGGCCGATGAAACCGATCTCCCCGAGCCACCGGACGATCGCGGGCCGGCCGAGGAGGCGGAGCCCTGCCAGTGGCGCCGTCCCCCGCTCCGAGCGGTCGGTCCCTCCCCGCACCGCCAGGGTCGTCGGGTAGCCGAGCGCCAGCAACATCGATTGGACGTCCCGCACCATCTGCACAGACGTGCTCTCGAGCGTCGGGCAGCCGGCGCTGGCGGCGCTGGCGGCGCCGCCGGCCTCGAACAACCCGCGGACGAAAGCGGCGTAGGTGTCGGGGTCGTTGGCGTGCAGGACGGCGTCGGGGATGTGGCCTTCGCCGCCCTTGCCCGGAGCTCCGGCCGCCTGCTTGGCAAACCCGCAGGCCTCCCACCACATGGTCAGCCGCACGGAGTCGAACCGGACCTCCTCGTAGCCCTGCCGGGGGGTCACCACGGCTTCCAGCCCCAATGCCGCCTTTCCGAGGTCACGCAGGCGGGCCACGACGTCGAGGTCGCCCGGAGCGACGCAGAACCGCAGCCCCCTGCTGTCGAGGGAACCGTCACCCATGAAGTAGCCGGCGAGCTCGGCGAGCTGCGGGGTCATCACCCGCGTCACGCTTTGCTGGTGCTCCCCTGTCCAGTGGGCGTCGGGCAGCGGCGGGAGGGGGACCACCTGCGGGCCGCCGACGAGCTGGCGCATGGCGAGGGGCACCAGGTCGCCTTCGCGGACGTCGGCGAACCGCCTCCACTCCCACGCCCCGGTGCGCTCGTCGACCACCTTCACCCGATGCTGCGGCGTGCCCTGGATCCGGTAGCCGCTGTCCGTGGTGACCGTGACGACAGGCTCCAGGCCGTTGACGTAGAACTTCGTCGCCGCCCGAGGACCGTCGTCGGTCTGCACGGCGATGCCGAGGTCCTGCCACTTGGCGCCTTCGGGGTCGCCGAGTGACCGGAGCCGGACGAGCCCCCGCTCCGTGGCGACCAGAGATCCGCCCACCAAGCATCCCGTGGGAGCCAGGACGCTCGCCTGGGCGTTGCGGACGCCAAACTCCAGAGCGACCTCCACGGCGGTGTCCCACGACTCCTGGGCGGCGGAGAGCAGCTCCGGCGGCACCAGCTCCTCGTCGATGTGCGCCGCCGCGTCGCGGTGCATGCGCAGCACGTCGAGCATCGCCTCACGATTCTCCGTGTACCCGGCGAACGGACCCATCCTGGCGGCCGTGCGGGCAGACGTCGCGTAGGCGTGGCCGGTGAGCAATGCGGTGAGGGACGCGGCCCATGCCCGGCCGGCGTCCGAGTCGTACGGCAGGCCCTGAGCCATCAGTAGTGCGCCGAGATTGGCGTAGCCGATGCCGAGCTGGCGGAACCGCCGGGAGTTGTCGGCGATCTTCTCGGTCGGGTAGTCGGCGTTGCCGACGATGATCTCCTGGGCGGTGAACACCACCTCCACCGTTGACCGGAACCCCTCGACGTCGAAGGTCCCGTCAGGCTGGAGGAATGCCAGGAGGTTCAGGCTGGCCAGGTTGCACGCTGAATTGTCGACATGCATGTACTCCGAGCACGGGTTGCTTCCGTTGATGCGACCGGAGTACGGGGCGGTGTGCCACTTGTTGATGGTGGTGTCGAACTGCAGGCCCGGGTCGGCACACTGCCAGGCGGCCTCCGCGATCTCCCGGAAGAGGTCGCGGGCCTTCACCGTCTGCAGGACCCGCCCGTCGGTGACGGCGCGCAGGTGCCAGTCGGCGTCGTCGAGGACCGCCTGCATGAACTCGTCGGTGACCCGGACGGAGTTGTTTGCGTTCTGGTACTGGATCGAATGGCTGTCCTTGCCGTCGAGGTCCATGTCGAAGCCGGCGTCGCGGAGGGCGCGTGCCTTGCGCTCCTCGATCGCCTTGCACCAGACGAAGTCCTGGACGTCAGGGTGGTCGACGTCGAGGATCACCATCTTTGCCGCACGCCTCGTCTTGCCCCCGGACTTGATGGTCCCGGCCGACGCGTCGGCACCGCGCATGAAGCTGACCGGCCCGGACGCGGTCCCACCACCGCGGAGGCCCTCCTTGGAGGAGCGGATCCTGGACAGGTTGACCCCGGCGCCCGAGCCCCCCTTGAAGATGATCCCCTCCTCCGTGTACCAGTTGAGGATCGAGTCCATCGAGTCGTCGACCGAGAGGATGAAGCAGTTGTGGACCCGGACGTTGCCGCTCAGGTACTCGCCGCTCTCGGTCTGGATGTCGTAGACGGGCCGCTCGCCGAGGGGCTCGATCCGCTCGATCTCGAGCCGCTCGACGTCGCGCAGGCGGCGGCCGGGCACGGCGAGCGACTGCTCGAGCTCGAGCGCCTTGCGACGGTCGACGAAGCCGATCTCCTCGCAGAACCGCGAGCGGTCACCCAGGTCTCGCACGGCTACCGACCAGCCGTCGTCGTCGTCACCCACGGCGGCGAGAATCCCGAACCGACCGAGGAGGAGCTGGGTCCCGCGCGCCACGTCCTCGCTGTCGACGTCCAGGCCGATCACCGGCCCGTCCCGGCGTTGGGCGACGTAGCCGCGGGCCTGGAACAGGCTGCGGAGGTAGGCCCGCACGATCGGAAGGGGCGCGCTCCAGAGCGATGCGGGAACGACACCCGCCGCGTCGGCACTCAACTGCCAACGGCAGAGGAAGTCCCGCAGGCCGTCGTCCCCGGAGACCCGGATCCGGCGACGGTCCGCCTCCTCGTCGACGAGGAGCCTCCCGGCCGGCAAGGCCCGCTGGAGGGCAGCGGACACCCACGCCAACTCGTCCCGGGTGACCGTGCGCGCCTCGAACGAGGCGGCGCCCACCTCCCCGTCACTCTGGATCCAACCGGCCAGGGCGGCCTCCGACAGGTGCCGGTGGGTGATCTCACCGGTGCCGTAGCTCTCCGTGCGGCACCAGCTGACGGCGTCGCCGGGCCGTAGCTCGCAGGCGGGGACGAAGGCGCTGCCACCAGGGCCCCCGGACCGCCACACGAGATGGTCGGCGGTCACGTCGAGAGTGACACCGACGCGGGTGTGGACGCGGAGCACCGGCTTGACGCCGTTGCTCTTCACGGCGACGACCCGCGTCACCCCCTGGGCGTCGTACACCTTGGTTCCGACGGCTCCCTCCTCGACCAGCCGACCGATCGGCACGAGGCCCTCCGGGGTGCTGACCGGAGCGTCGTAGGGCTGGCAGGCGGAGCCCTGCTGCGGCACACCGGCCACGCCGATGTTGAACCACACCGGGGAGTTGAAAGCGGCCCGCTGGTGGATGATGGCGTACCGGAGCTCGTCGCTGAAGCTCCGAGCCTCGGCGTCGTCGACGAAGTAACCGTCCTTCCGGCCCCAGGCGGTGATCGCATCCACCACCCGGTCCACGACCTGCCGCAGGGACCACTCCCGCTCGGGCGTGCCGAGCGTCCCGCGGAAGTACTTCTGGGCGAGGATGTTGGTGGCGTTCACGCTCCAGGTTGAAGGCACCTCGACGCCCAGCTGCTCGAAGGCGACCGCACCGGTGGACCAGTGGACGATCCGGGCGTCCCGGCGCTCCCAGGTAACGGTGTCGTAGGGGTCCTGCCCGGGGGTCGTGAACACCCGACGGATGCCGATGCCGACCCGCTCCGCTGCGATAGCCATACCTGATCTCCCTCGTCCTGAGTGCCGCGGGCTCGGCCCGAACCGCCCGATTGCTGATCCGCTGCTCCCCCTGCATCGCCACCCGAATCACACAAGCTGTGGTGGTTTGCAGCGGCCCCGCAGCATCGGGACCACAAGATGCAGCCTCGTAATTACATCACTGTGGTTCCTCGTTGTCAACGGCCAGGTACCGGTCGGCACGTTCCTTGCCGGCACGCTACGGGGGTCGCCTTGTGGACCGGTAGGGGGGCGTCCCTGTGGATACCCGGTCCCAGACGGACGGGAGGGGACCATGCCCGCAGACATCGTGACTTTTTTTGTCACTGATCGCGGTGTTTGATCCAGCAGTGCCGGGTAGGATCCATGTCGCCGCCGAAGCTGCCCCCTCGGCGGCCTGCCCCGGCGCCGGCCTCTCCAGTCCCCGCCCCTTCGACGGGGAGGCTGCGCCGGGGCCTTTCGCGCCCCGCCGCCGGCTGGCGGCCGTACGATCTGGCCATGGCACGCTACGCCCGAGCCGAACGTGCAGCTCTCGCTCAGCTACTCCTCGAGGTGGGTGCTGACGCGCCGACGCTCTGCAAGGGTTGGCGGACCCGCGACCTGGCCGCTCACCTGCTGGCGCGGGAGACCCGACCGGACGCAGCAGTCGGCATCCTCTTCCCGCCGCTCGCCGCCCGTGCCGAACGGGTGCGAAGGGGGCTCGCCGCCTCGGAGTGGACCCAGCTGGTCCATCGCGTCCGCTCCGGTCCCCCACCCTGGCTCCGCCCCCTCGACGAGCCGGTCAACGCGCTGGAGTACTTCGTCCACCACGAGGACGTACGAAGAGCCGGCGAGGGATGGCAACCCCGGATGCTCGAAGCCGCCCAAGAAGCGGGCTTGTGGCGCCGGCTGCGTCCCATGGCGATGCTGACCTTGCGCAGGGCCGGCGTGGCCGTCGAGCTCGAGTCGCCCGGGCACGGCATGATCCGCGCCGGGCGGGGCCCCGACACGGTCAGGCTGGTGGGCCAGCCCTCCGAGCTCGTGTTGGTTGCCTCCGGCCGCGGCGGGCACGCCCGTGTGCAGCAGGAGGGCAGCGAACAGGCGACGGCGCGCCTCGCCGCCGCCAAGATCGGGTTCTGAGACACCGTTGCGCGCCCGGTCGACTGCGAGGCTGGTCGTGTCTACGTCGCCGCGCTCGGATGCAGCCGCCGAGCGCCCCGCGCCACGAGATCGCTCCAGCGGTGGTCGACTATGCGGGCCAGGGCGGCGAGCTGGCGCCGCTCCCGCGCGCGGAGGGGCCGCCCCCGCCGGCCGAGGAGCACGACGTGTGCGGCGGCGTCGAGGTCGGCCCAGGCCACGTCGTCAGGACCGGCCTCTGCCATCACCGGGCGCGCAGAGGCGTGGCTGCCCGCCACGAAGGCAGCCAGCCACGGGGCCGGCGGCACGGCCCCAACGGCGGCCACGGGCACGGTCCGGTCCAGCTCCAGCACCGCTGCCCAATCCGCCGAGAAATCCCGGACCGCGTGATGGGCCAGCGAGTCGAGCAGCTCGGGCACGGTCGGCTGGCCGACGAGCACGGTGGCTGTCTCCAGGGCGTCGAGACGGGCATCGACAGGGGTCTCAGGTGCGGGGCTGATGTCCTCGACGTCGACGCCGTCCACCTGCCCGATCTCGGAGACCAGGAGCGACACGAGGGCGTGTTGGGGGAGGTCGACCACCAGTTCGTCTATGGCACGCCCGGCGCCGCGCTCGAGGATGTCGATGCCGACGAGATCGCCGCGCACGGCACCGATCCGGCTGGCGACCGCCCCGAGGGCGCCGGGCCGGTCTGGCATCCAGACGCGCACGACGTAGGTGGGCACGGCCAAACCCTAAGCCCTCACCGTGTCGGGAGTGTTTCAGCAGAGAGAACGCGGCATTGCCGAGGCGAGGAGGGCGGCGCCCACGGCTCCTGCCCCGGAGCCCAGCTCCGCCGGCACGATGCGGATCCGGTCCCGCTGGTCACCGGCATGGACGAGGCGGGGAAAGACCTCCCTGGTCGGTGCCACCAGCACCTCGCCGGCGTCGACCAGGCCGCCGCCGAGAACGATCACCTCGGGGTCGAAGATGTTGGCCAAGTTGGCGAGCCCGAGCGCCAGCCACCAGGCCAGCTCCTGCATGACGGCCAGCGCGCCAGCGTCACCGGCGGCGGCGGCGGCGGTGACGTGCTCGCCACGCACTGCTTCGGGGTCCCCGCCGGCCAGGTCGAGACGCCCGGCGTACGCGGCCTCCCGGGCGAGGCGCCCGAGACCGTCCCCCGACGCGAAACGCTCCCAGCAGCCGCGCTGGCCGCAGGGGCAAGGCGGTCCGTGGGGGTCCACCACCATGTGCCCCCACTCCCCGGCGAACCGCCTGGCGCCCTCCTGGAGCCTCCCTCCGCTCACGATCCCCCCGCCGATACCCGTGCCGAGGGTCACCGTCAGCACGTCGCTGGCGCCCCGGCCGGCACCGGCGGCGGCCTCCGCCCAGGCGGCGGCGGTGGCGTCGTTGCCAACCCACACGGCCGCGTCCGGCCAGGCCTCCCGGACGAGGGCCGCCAGCGGCGTGCCGGCGAGGCCGGGCAGGTGCGGGGAGGAGACCAGTACCCCGCCGGTGTCGACGAGGCCCGGCACACCCACCCCGATCGCCACCGGCTCCGAGCCGCTCACGGCGTTCCGGATGGCCGCGATCACGTCCTCCCGCCGCCGCGGGCTCGCCGCCCGCACGGTGGCGCCGCCGCCGAGTCGCAGGGCGAGGAGCTTGGTACCCCCGATGTCGATCCCGTAGGTGGCCGCGTCAGAGCCGGTCACGGAGCCTGCGCATCCCGGCCAGCCAGCGGTCGCGGTCGGCGACCTTGCCGGCCTCGTACGCCCGCGCCTCGATGTGGGGGGTGATGAGGAACTCGCTCGAAGCCATGGCGGCCACGACGGCGCCGGCCACCGCCTCCGGCTCGAGGAGGGCGCCCGCCGCCCGCAGCTCCCGGCGGGATCGCTCGTCGCCTCCGGTGACCATCGGGGTGCGGACGCCCTGCGGTGCCAGGCAGTGGATGCCGACACGGTCGCCGTAGGCGACGGCGAGCCACTCGGCGATGGCGACCGAAGCGTGCTTGGTAGCCGTGTACGGTGCCGACTGGAGGGTCATGAGCAGGCCGGCGGCGGAGGCCGTGACGACGAAGTGGCATCCGCCGCGCTCGGCCATGGTCGGCAGCACGCGCCGGGCCGCGTAGACGTGGGCCATGCCGTGAAGCGCCCAGCAAAGGGCCCAGTCGGGGTCGTCGCCGAGCCCCGCTCCTGCGGCGGCGCCGGCGTTGGAGCAGTACACGTCGATCGCCCCGTGGGCGTCCTCCACCGCAGAGATCGCCTCTGCCAGGGCGCCCTCGTCGGTCACGTCAACGCCCATATCAGCCCCATCCAGGTCGAAGGTGGTGACCTGCATGCCGTCGTGTCGCAGCCGCCCGGCGAGCGCTGCCCCGATCCCGCTGGCGCCCCCCGTCACCACCGCCACGCCCTCAGTCATCGACCAACCCTAGGTGGTACAGCGCGATGGCGGCCGCGGTCGCCACGTTGAGGGAGTCCACGCCGCGCGCCATCGGGATGCGCGCGACGACGTCGGCAGCGGCGAGGGCGGCACCCGAGAGCCCCGGCCCCTCGGCCCCGACGAGCACCGCCGTCCGGGGGAGCCCCGCCACCGTCCGCAGGGGACGCGCCGACGCCGCAGGCGAGAGAGCGACCAGGCGCCAGCCGGCGGCCCGCAGGTGGTGGAGGTCCGCCGGCCATTGGGTGCTGCGCGCCCACGGCACCCCGAGCACATGACCGAGGCTCACCCGGACGCTGCGGCGGTAGAGCGGGTCGGCGCCGCGCTGGTCGAGGACCACCCCGCCGGCCCCGAGCGCAGCAGCGTTACGGAAGAGGGCCCCCAGGTTCTCGTGGTCGTTGAGACCCTCGGCGACCACCAGCGGTCCCGGGCCGCCGAGCACGTCCCGCACCTCCCGAGGCGGCAGCCGCCGGCCGAGCGCCACGACTCCACGGTGCAGGTCGAAGCCTATGGTCCGGCGCAGGACCTCACGGGAAGCGACGTACGCAGCTGCGCCCCGCGCCGCCGTCGCCGCCAGGATGCCGGGGAGGGCGAGGACCCTTTCCTCGGAGAGCAGCACCGACTGGACTGGGTAGGCGGATGCCAGCAGCCGCTCCACGGCCAGCCTGCCTTCGGCCACGAAGACCTCGCCGCGCCGCAGGTCTGCGTCGCGCAGGTCGCGGTAACCCGCCAGGCGGCGGTCGTCGGCGTCGTCGATGGGGATCAGCCCGGCAGCACCGCCTCGATCGCCTCCACCACCTCGTCGGACTCCGGGTCGACCCGCGGCCGGAACCGGGCGACGACCTCGCCGTCAGGGGCCACGAGGAACTTCTCGAAGTTCCAGGTGATGTCGCCGGCCTCGCCCGTCCCGTCCGGC
>JAJZJY010000042.1 GCA_021809885.1 Actinomycetes bacterium | reverse complement strand
GGAGCCAAGAGGGACGTGTATACGCTGAGAGGAAGGAGGTTGAGTCCCCCGCGTTGTTTGGGCAGTTGTCTGCGATAATCGCGGTCAACTGCCCAAACAACGCCGGTGGCGGCGCCCCACTGCTGGCCTGTGCCGGTGCTTCCGGATCGCCGCGCTCGCGGCGATCCCCATCACAGCGTGAGCCTGACCAAGGCCGCCGAGGGCACAGAACGCCGGCCCCGCCCGCTCACGCCGGCCCCGCCCGCTCACGCCGGCGCGCCAACCCCCTCCGCCGCCGGCGCCCCCGGCAGGGCCAGCGCCTCCATCACCACCTCGGTGATCTCGCGCAGTTGTATGGCGTCGGCGTGGCCGGAGGTCTTGATGGCGTCCTCGAACATCGTGACGTCCTTGGGACAGCTGACCACGAAGTGGTCGATGCCCCCGAGGGCGACCGCCTCGTCGATGCGCTGCTCGCTCGGCCGCCGGGAGCCCTCGGCGCGCAGCTCCTTCATCCATATGCGGCCCCCGCCGGCGCCGCAGCAGAAGGAGTTGTCCCTCGACCGGGGCATCTCCACGACCTCGACGCCGCACGCCTCGAGCACCTGGCGGGGTGGGTCGAAGACGCCGTTGTACCGCCCCAGGTTGCACGGGTCGTGGTAGGTCACCCGGTAGCCGAGCTTGCGTGCGGGGCGGATGGCTCCGCTGGCGATGAGCTCGAGCAGCAGCTGGCTGTGGTGGAGCACCGTCCAGCTCCCGCCGGCCTGCGGGTACTCGTTGCGCAGCGTGTTGAACGTGTGGGCGTCGGAGGTGAAGATGCGGTCGAACTCGCAGGCTGAGATGGCGGACACGTTGTGAGCGGCGAGCTCCGCCCAGAGCCCTTCTTCACCCACCCGCCTCACGTCGCAGCCGCCGGTCTTCTCGGCGTCGAAGAGGATGCCGAAGTCGGCGCCGGCGGAGCGCAGCACCGTCGCCAGGGTGCGGGAGACGCGCTGGTTGCGCGGGTCGAAGGACGCGTAGTCCCCCACGAACCACAGCAGCGACGCCGGCTCCTTGCGGATATCCTTGACAGGGAACTCGAGCTCCGCTGTCCACCTCCCCCGCTTGCGCTTCGACTCGCCGAAGGAGTTGCCGGACTTCTGGATGGTCTCGAGGGTGCTCTGCAGCATCGAGTCCATCTCTCCCTCGTCGACCAGGCGCCGGCGGAGCTGGTTGATGATGGGCACGTGCTCGATGCCGACGGGGCAGATCTCCACACACGCCATGCACTGCATGCACGACCACAGCGTCTCGGCCCTGATCGGCCCGGCGGCAGCACCCGCACTGCCGCCGCTCCCGCCTACCAACGGCATGGACGTCAGCGCCGCCGGCGAGTCCGCCAACCCCGCCGCCACCCCGACGCCCCCGACCCCCGCTGCGGCGTGGATCCCCAATGACGCGTCGGCGACCTCCCGCAGGTCGAGGATGAGGTCGCGGGGGGACAGCGGGTAGCCGGAGTTGGCCGCCGGGCACGCCTCGGTGCACTTGCCGCACTTGGTGCAGGCGTCGAGCGACAGCAGGTGTCGCCAGGTCAGGTCGCCGATGCTGCCGTAGCCGATCGAAGCGGCCTCCTCGTCGACCGCCACCAGCGAGCGGCCAACAGCCGGGTCGCGGACGGTGAGCGTCGCCGGGGCGGCCAGCATGTGTACTGCCTTGGTGTAGGGGATCGACGCCACGAAGGTGAGCGCCGAGAGCCCGTGGATCCACCACAACACGTGGTGCGCCACGCCGGCGGACCCGCCCGACAGGCCGATGGCCGTGAAGAACTTGAACAGCACCCAACCCACGGGTGTCCAGGCGGCGAACGACGGGTGGACCGACGCCAGTTGCAGCCCTTCGAGGAGGAAGCCGGTGACGACCAGCCACAGCAGTGTCGTGAGGAAGACCCAATCACCGACGCGGTAGAGGGCCCGGTCGTAGGACCCGGGGGTGCGGTCGGGGCGGTGGTAGTCGAGCTTCGGCGGCGTGAGCACGCCCCGCCGGGCGGCCAGCGCCACGAGCCCGACCAGGAGCATGAGCCCGGAGACGTCGAGCACGAGCTTGTACCCGAGGTAGAAGGCGCCCTGCCAGAAGTACAAGCCAAATACTGGCGACGCGAAATCTGTCTGGATCCCGAGGATCGTCGTGCCGACGAAGAGCAGCACGAACCCGTAGAAGACGAGGAGGTGCGCCATCCCCGCGGCGTGGTCGCGCCGCTTCAACCGGGAGTGCGACAAGGTGATCCTGAGCATGGATGCGGTGCGCTGCCCGAGCGGCGGCGCTGCCAACCGGTCGGCCTGTCCTCGCCGGTACTTCAACACCAGTTGAGCGGCGCCCCACACGAAGGCTGCCGTCGACACGACGATCAGCCCGTACCACAGGACGATCTCCCCACGGCTGAGGCCCTGGAAGACCTGCCGGCTGACCATGCCGGCTCGGAGGGCACCAGCCACTAGTGCGACCCGGCCGTTGATGCCGCCCCCCGCCACGCCCCCGCCAACGCCCACGCCCCCGCCCCCGCCAACGCCAACGCCAACGCCAACGCCCACGCCCACGCCCACGCCCACGCCCACGCCAACGCCCTACCACCCGGGCCGTTCATCGTGCCCACTGCCGCTCCAGCTCCTCCGCCACCTCGAACAGGTCCATGACCGCCCCGTAGTGGGCGACGCGGAAGATGGCCGCCTCGGGGTCGCTGTTGACGGCGATGATCGTGCCGCTGGTCTTCATTCCGGCTAAGTGCTGGACGGCGCCGGAGATGCCCATGGCCAGGTACACCTTGGGCTTGACCGTCTTGCCGGACTGGCCGACTTGGCGGTTGGATGGCATCCAGCCGGCATCGACGAGCGGGCGCGAGACCGAAAGGGTCGCCCCCATGGTGTCGGCCAGCTCCACGAAGGTCTCGACGTTGTCCTTCTCTCCTACGCCCCGGCCGATCGACAGCAGGAAGTCCGCGGTGGTGATGTCGACGTCGCCTTGGGGCGCTTCCTCGAAGGAGACGTGCCGCACCCGCCGGGGGACCGGGGGCACGTCGATCGTCGATACGCCGGGCGACGACGAGCCACCGGCGGACGGCCATGCGGTCGGCCGCAGGAGCAGGACGGTCGGTCCGCCGGCAGGGAACGCCACCTCGGCGTGGACCTTGGATCCGTAGTACGCACGGGTGGCGACGAGCGCACCGTCGTGCCGGCGGACCCCGAACACGTCGCTCGCGAACCCCCCGCCCTCTCTCGCCGCCAGCGCCGGCAGGTAGCCCATGCTGTTGACGGTGAAGCCCGCCAGCACCACGTCCGGCTGGCGCTCGGAGACGGCGGCCGAGACGGCGGCGAGGTATGCGTCCGGCTCGAACGTCGGGGCGTCGACCGTCGCGCACGCCACCTCGTCGACGCCTTCGACGCTGAGCGGCCCGACGAGAGCGGAGGGGTCGGCGTCGATGGCGAGGACCGTCACCGGCCCGCCGAGCGCGGCGGCCGCTGTGATCGCTTCGAGCGTCGGCTCCCGCAGCCTGCCCTGCAGGTGCTCGGCGACAACAAGGGCTCCGCTCATGACAGCTGTGCTCCCACGATCTCGATGATGCGGCGGGCGACGTCGGCCGGGTTGTCGCCCAGCGGCTCGGCGGTCTCGCCCGCCGGAGGGACGAACATGGAGGTGACCCGGAGGCATCCGTCGCCACCGGCGTCGAGGTCCCGGACGGCGATCTCCTTCTCCCGGGCCTGCTTGATCGCCCGCAGGTTGGCGTAGCGCGGCTCGTTGATGCCGGTCTGCACGGTGATGAGCGCCGGCAGGTCGACGTCCATCACGTCGATGAGGCCACCCTCGAGCTCGCGGTGGACCCGGGCGGTGCCGGCGCCGAGCTCGATCTTCTTCACGACCGCCACGGTGGGCAGGCCGAGCAGTTGTCCGAGCATCGTGCCGGTGGCGGCCTGCACGGCGTCGCTCGACTGGACGCCGGCGAGGATCACGTCGGCCCGTTGCTCGGACAGGACGCCGGCGAGCGCCCGGGCCACGGTGAGGGGGTCGAGCCCGCCGGCGTGGTCACCGGGGTCGACGCGGACGGCCCGGTCGGCGCCCATCGCCAGCCCGCGCCGCAGGCTCTCGTCGGCCTCGTCGTCGCCGACACTCAGGAGAAAGACCTCCCCGTCGCCGGCTGTCTCCCGCATACGGAGAGCCTCCTCGACGGCGTACGCGTCCCACTCGTTGAGGCTCCACTCGAGGAAAGCCGGGTCCACCTCGGTGTGGCTGTCGTCCCATTCCACCTCGTCTCCGAGGGTGGCCACGTGCTTGACGCAGACGGCGATGTCCATGTCCCCCTCCGGACTGGTGAGCTGCTGGCGCCGGGCGCGCCAGTGCGGTCGGAGCGTACCGGGGGCGCCCCGTAGGGTCAACTGTGGTGGGTGACGGGATTCCTCACAGTGAACAGGCTGGCCCTTCCCTGCTGCCGGCCCTTCCGCTACGGTCGGGGTCGACGAGGGAGGCGTGCCGTGACGGAGATGACCGGGTTCCACAAGTCTGCTGAGGCCGCTGGGGCCCGCTTCGTAGAGTACGAGGGTTACTGGCTGCCCACGGCCTTCGGCGACGACATCATGGACGAGTATCGGGCGTGCCGGGAGCGGGTGATCGTCATCGACCTGTCGCCGCTGCGGAAGTTCGAGGTCACCGGCCCCGGGGCGCACAGCCTCCTGCAGGCGACCGTGACCCGGGACCTCACCGGGCTTGCCGACGGCCAGGTGGTCTACACGGCGATGTGCAACGAGGAAGGCGGGATGGTCGACGACGGGACAGTGTTCCGGTTCGACGAGCGGAGGTTCCGCTGGATCGGGTACACCGACGACGACGGACCCTGGCTCGAGCGCCACGCCCAACGCCTCGGTCTCGACGTCACCGTCGAGCCGAGCACCAACCGCGTGCACAACATCGCCGTGCAAGGACCGGCGAGCCGGGACACCCTGGGCGGCTTGTTCTCGCCGGCGGCCGGCAAGCCGGGCCTCGGGGACCTCACCTGGTTCCGCTTCACCGAGGGGCGGTTGGGGGGCGAGTCGGGCCCTGCGGTGGTGCTGTCGCGCACGGGGTACTCCGGCGAGCTCGGCTACGAGATCTTCTGCCACCCCGACGACGGCGCTGCGGTCTGGGAGGCCGTGTGGTCGGCCGGGCGGGCCCACGGGATGAGCGGCCTGGGTCTCGAGGCGCTCGACCCGTTGCGCATCGAGGCCGGCCTCGTCTTCAAGGGTTACGAGTACGACGCCGGCGTGCAGGACCCCTTCGAGGCGGGGATTGGCTTCACGGTCCCGGCGGGCAAGGCGGACGACTACGTCGGCAAGGAGGCGATCGCCCGCCGCCGGGCCAACCCCGAGGAGCTGCTGGTCGGCTTGGACATCGACCTGCCGGAGCCGCCGGCCGAGACCGACGTGACCCTCGGCGAGGACGGCCCGGTGGTCGGAGTGGTGACGAGCCCGTGCCGCAGCGAGGTCCTCGACAAGACGATCGCCCTTGCCCGGGTCCAGGTGCAGCAGGCCGGCTCGGGGACGCTGCTCTCGGTCGGCGGAGCGGACGCCACGGTGGTGGCGTTCCCCTTCTACGATCCCGACAAGCGCAGGCCCAGGTCGTAGATGGGGTCTGTCGCCCGCGCCACCCTGCGGTCGGTCGCCGTCGGTGGGCGCCACGTCCTGCGGTCGTGGCCGGGGCTGCTCGTCGTGCTGGCTGCCTACGCCGTGGTGTCCGTGCCCCTGCTCGTCGCCGGCGCCGCCTACCCGCAGCTGCTCGGCGTCGTCGCTGCCGGCGTGGTCGCTGCCGCCTGGTACGGCTCAGCCCTCGGCCGCCGTGAGGCCCGCCGCCGCGTCGGCTAGCCCGGACCTCTGCCCCGATCGTAGGATCGCTGGAGCTGACAGGTGCTCCACCTGGTGGTTCGCGTGTGGGACCGTCACACACGTAGGCATGCATGGGTACACCACGTCGATGCCCGGCGAGCGCCTGAGCGTAGCGGGAACACCCAGGCGAACGGGACGTGTCGGTCCACACCGGAACCAGATACGGGCTCCGGCACGTTGTTCGGGCAGTTGTCTGCGATTATCGCGGTCAACTGCCCAAACAACGCGATGACCATGGCCCGCTTGCCGACCCTGCCGGTCCCTCTGGATCTTCCGCCTTCCTGGCTCCTGCCGCCCTAGCTCCAGGGGAACGGCGAGTGGCTGACAGGGTGCAGCTCGCCCTTCGCGTACCGGCCGAAGCGGAACGGCCGCAGAAGCGCCTGTGGGGAGCCGAGCAGCTCCTCGGCGACGAGGTGGCCGACGCCGATCATCTTGTAGCCGTGGTTGGAGTCGGCGATGAAGTAGACGTTGTCGGCGAAGCGGTCGAACACCGGGAAGCTGTCCGGGGTGAAGCACCCGATCCCGCCGGACGGCGCCTTGCCGAAGAGGCGGGACTTGCCCTCGAACCGCTCGTGGCAGTGGGCGAGCGCCGAGGTCCACATGCGGGCGAACTCTGGGCCGACCACGAAGTCGGGTGACGCCGGGCCGTACGGGTCGACGGCGACCTCGTCCACCGGCCGGTCGACCACGAACGGCATGGCCCCGCCCTGCACGCCGCCGAAGTTGAAGTCCGGCTTGTAGTAGATGCCCCACAGCTTGTCGGTGACGAGCGAGCCGTCCCCGTCGTCGTAGAGGGGAGCGTCGGTGTCGACGTGCACGACCGGCGGCATGTCGCCCCGGTTGTCGACCAGGAAGCCAGGGTCGACCTCGAGAGTCCCCTCCTGCAGCGACCAGTAGGTCCACATGGGGCGCTCGTAGTCCTTGCCGTCCCGTCCCCGGACGGTGACGGTGTCGGGCAGCTCGAGGAGCTTCCAGGCCGTCCGCACCCACGGGCCGAGGGCGATCACGACCTGCTCGCAGCTGACCCGGCCGAGCTCCTGGTAGTGCTTGTAGCCGATGGCCGTCACCGCTCCGCCACCGTCGCGTTCGAGCTCGAGCAACGTCGTGCGCGCGAAGACGCGGACGCCAGCCGCCTCGGCCTTGGCCTTCAGGCCCTGGAGGGATGCCTGGTTGTTGGCGTACCCGCCACGCTTCTCGTGCAGGGCGACGGTGATGCCCTGCGCCTGCCAGTCCTCGAAGATGCCCTCCATGTACCTGCGGCAGTCGGCGGCGCCTTGTACCAGCTGTGACGCGTAGCCGATGGCCTCCTGCTCCTTGGCGATCTGGGCCACGTCGTCGGCCATGACGTCGGGGCCGAGCTGCATGTAGCCGACTGGGTGGTACGAGAAGGCGTCGGGGTCGGACTCCCACACCGAGACGGAGTGCGCCATCAGCTCGCGCATCGCCGGTTGGAAGTAGTTGTTGCGGATCACGCCGCATGCGATCCCAGAAGCGCCCGAGCCGATCTCCCCCTTGTCGATCACGATGACGTCCCGACCGGAGCCCCGGCCGGTCGCCTCCAGGCGCTCGGCCAGGTGCCAGGCGGTCGACAGTCCGTGGACGCCGGCGCCGACGATGACGTAGGGGGAGTGTTGCGGCAGCGAGTTGTCGGGCATGCTCGTAGGCAACCACGGGGGGCGCGGGGCTGTCCATGACCAGGATCACCGCTGTCGATAACCAGGCGTTATCGTTGCGGGTGATGGAGTTGCGACGGCTCCGGTACTTCGTCGCCGTGGCCGAGGAGTTGCACTTCGGGCGGGCGGCGGAGCGGCTCCACATCGCCCAGCCGGCGCTCTCCCAGCAGATCCGGGTCCTGGAACGCGAGCTCGGGACCCGCCTCTTCGAGCGCAACAGCCGGCGGGTGGCGCTGACGGAAGCCGGCGCCGCCCTCTTGGGCGGGGCGCCGCAGCTCCTGCAGGTGGCGGCAGAGCTCGAGGCCCGTGTGCGGGCGGTGTCCGTCGGGGGCGCCGGGTGCCTGCGGGTCCACACCACCAGATCGGCCCCGATGGGGATCACCGCAGCGCTGATCGACCGTTTCCGCAGCGAGTGGCCCGCTGTGGCCCTCGACCTGGTGACGGGGTTCACCGGCTGGAACCTCGAGGAGCTGCGGGCCGGGCGCAGCGACGTGGTGTTCGTGCGGCCGCCACTCGACGCCGGCGACGGCGTCGAGGTGGTGCCCCTCGGCGACGAGGAGCTGGTGGTCGCCCTTCCCGCCGGCCACCGGCTGGCGGCGCGCTCCCGCCGGCGGGGGATCAGTGCCGAGGACCTCCGGGGTGAGGACGTCGTCTCGTGGCCGCGGCGCAACGCGCCGGGCATGCACGACCGCATCGAGGCGCAGGTGTGGGCCGGCACCCGGCCCCATGTAGTGAGGGAGGAACCCGACGACGAGCAGGTCCTGCGGGCCGTGGCCGCCGGCGCCGGCCTCGCCGTGATGATCGGGACGCGCCTGGCGTCGTTGCGGGTCCCCGGGGTGGTCGTCCGCCGCTTCAGCGAACCCACCCCGACGGTCGGCCTCGCCCTCGCCTGGCGACCAGATGGTGCGCCACCGGCGGCGGCCCGCTTCGTCGAGCTCGCCGGCCGGCTGGCTTCCCCCACGGCCGGATGAAGACTGGGCCTTGTCCTGCGTCGCTCGGTGCAGTATCATCCGGCTAAACGTTGTTCCGTGTGAAGAAACAGCCCGGACACGCTGGGGGACGAGTGAAACCGACCCGCGGCGCGCCGGCGCCGGCTGCGGCCCGAGGGGGGAACGCATGGATACGGTACCGAACAGCTCGACGACGACCACCGGTGTAGCGACGGTCAGCGTCGACGCCCACCAGCTCATCAAGTCGCTGCGGTGGTACGACGGCTTCGTCGTCTGCCTCGCCAACCCCGGCTTCCTGATATCCGCTCTGGGCGGGGCGATCGGCTCCCTCGGCACCCTCGGAGCGGTGGTCCTCTGGACGATCTCGATGGTCTTCGCCGTCGCCAACAACCAGATCTACACAGAGCCGGCCATGATGTTCCCCGACCACCCCGGCGGGGTCCCGGTCTACGCCAACATCGCCTGGCGCAAGTACTTCACCTTCTTCGGCCCGATGGCCGCCTTCGGATACTGGGCCGGCTGGACCTCCGTGCTTGCCATCTTTGGCCTCACGATCGGTGACATCGTCCAGGGACAGTGGTTCCCGAAGGCAACCTGGGGCACCAGCGCCACTGGGGCCCACAAGTACCTCGGTTTCATCCACTTCAACCTACCGGTCCTGATCGGGGCCTTGTTGATCGTGGCGGTGTGGGCGATCAACGCCGTGGGAGTCAAACCAGCGGTCTGGGTCGGATACGTGACCGGCGCGCTGCTCATGATCCCGCTGGTGGTCTTCATCCTTTTCCCCTACTTCACCGGTGCCTGGCACGCCTCGAACCTCTCGTGGTTCCCGACCAGCGCCAACACCTGGACCAACATCCGCTTGGCGGCGGTCTGGATGTACTTGATGGGGTGGTCGGCCTATGGCGTGGAGGCGGCCGCCACCTTCGCGCCCGAGTACCACGACAGCCAGCGCGACGTCCGCCTCGCCCTGCGCTCTGCCGCGCTGTTCTCCCTCATGGTGTTCTTCCTCCTGCCCCTCGGCACCGGCGGTGTGCTGAAGGCAGGAGTGATCGGCAAGCTGACTGCCAACGTCAGCGTCGTGCAGTTCCTCATCGTGGAGCTCGACAAGATGATCGGCACCGGCTTCACCGACGTGGTGCTGGTACTGCTGATGTTGTCGTTCCTGCTGTCGATGAACTCCGCGACGATGGACGGCTCCCGGGCCCTGTACGGGATCGCCAGGCAGGGTCTCACGGTCAAGTGGCTCGACCACGTGAACCGCCATCACGTCCCGTCCCGGGGCATGACCGTCGACATGGTGACCAACATCGTGCTCCTCCTGCTGTTCGGATCGGTCCTCGACATCTACGCCGCCAGCAACCTGGGCTACATCTTCACCCACGTGCTGTGCCTGTCGGGTGTGCTCATCATGCGAAGGACCATGAAGGACTGGCCCCGACCGCTCAGGCTCGCCCGCGGCTGGCTGTACGTCGCCGGCTTCTTGGCCGTGGCCAACTTCGCCTTCATCGTCGTCGGGGCCCCGTCGTTCAGCATCACCGGCTACGGCACCTACGTCGAACTGCTCGCCGGCATCGGGCTCGAGATCGTCGCCATCCTGCTGTTCGTGTACCGACGCAAGGTGCAGGACCGGGGCCGCCTGGAGCTGCGGGACCACACTGTGATGGTGCCCGACATGGCACTGTTCCGAGACTACTTCCCGGAGGCGACCGCCGGGGCCGCCACCACGTGATCGCCGTGAAGCCGCTCGCGCTCGTCGTGACCTGCGGGTGCGGCGAGCGGGGGCGCGTCATGCCGGGCGAGACGTGGAGCTGTCCGGCCTGTGGGCGCACGTATGGGACGGGCGATGTCCCGGAAGAGGAATACGCTGCGGTCGTCCGGGAGGTCAACCGGACCAAGCTGCGGGCCATCGGTGGGATGGCGGTCATCGCCGCGATCTTCTTCCCTCTCGGGTTCATCCTGGGCGGCGAACTGTGGCTGACCGGGATCGTCCTGCTCGCCGTCTTCTACTTCGGGTACGGGCCGAAGGTGAAGCGCGACGTCCGGCGCATCATACGTACTTTGCCGCACTGGACGATCCGCGAGATGGGGGACGACTGACTGCAGGCTTGCGCTGGGCGCACCCCTTCTGTATCGTCCCAGGGGTCAGGGTTTCTTGTGACGAAACAAGCCCGGACGCCGGGAGCGCCACGGGGGGGAGGTCGGGAATGACGGATCTGGAGGAGTTCCTCGCCCAGGAGGGGCGTGACGACGCGATCGGGGAGGTGGCCCGCCGCATCGAGGCGGAGGGCATCACCTACATCTACTACCAGTTCGTGTCGGTGACGGGCCGGATCATGGGCAAGGGCATCCCCGCCCCGCACTGGCAGCGGATCGCCCGCTCCGGTTTCCAGCTCGTCTACGGGTCGACCGCCAACCTGTTCATCGACCGCAACGGCGACTACATCGGATACGGCGCCGAGGCCGGCGAGCTCGTCGGCCTGCCGGACGTCGAAACCTTCTGCCCCCTGCCCTGGGACCCCAAGGTCGCCCGGGTCTTCTGCACCCTGTTCAGGGGCAAGGAGGAACGGGAGGACCCCGGCTCGTACCTGACCTCGGACTGCCGCGGGAACCTGAAGCGGCTCCACGCCGCTTTCGAGGCGGAGACCGGCCTGCACCTGCGGGTTGGCTGCGAGCCGGAGATGATGTGGCTCAAGGCCGACGCCGACGGGAAGCCGACCGTCGAGGGCATGACCAAGCCGTACTGCTACCACATCGACCAGTTCTCCGAGCTGCAGCCGATCATCCACAAGGTGGTCGATTACAGCCAGAAGATGGGTCTCGACATGATCCAGGGCGACCACGAGGACGCCCCCGGGCAGCTCGAGCTCAACTGGCAGTTCGACAGGGCAGAGCTCACCGCCGACCGCCTCACGACCTACCGCCAGATCTGCCGCCAGGTCGGGCGCGAGATGGGGGCATTCGCCTGCTTCATGCCCAAGCCTTTCATGGGAGTGTCCGCCAACGGCTGCCACCACAACATCTCGCTGTGGCAGGGCGACGACAACATGTTCCTGCCGGACACCGGCGACCCGCGACTGCCCGGGAAGGTCGGCCTGCATGCCATCGGCGGGGTTCTCGAGCACCTCCGGGGCCTGTGTGCCATCACCGCCCCGACGGTCAACTCCTACCGGAGGTACGCCGACGCCGGCTTCTGGGCGCCGATCTACGCCGACTGGGGTTACCAGAACCGCACGACAGCCTTGCGGATCTCGGCACCCGGGCGCTTCGAGTACCGCTCGGTCGACTCCGCCGTCAACCCGTACCTGTCGATGGCCGGCCTCCTCACGACAATCAAGGACGGGCTCGACCGGGGGCTCGACCCAGGCCAGCCCGAGGAGCGCAACATCTACGACGCCATGAAGGAGGGCAAGCAGGTGACGCGCATCCCCTCGACCCTCGGCGAGGCCCTCGAGGCCCTCGAGGCGGACTCGGTCGTGCGGTCCGCGATGCCCGGCGAGATGTACAAGGTGTTCATGCACTACAAGCGCGACGAGTGGATCCGGTTCATCTCCTCGGTCAGCGACTGGGACGTGAAGGAATACCTCGACATCCTTCCCTAGGAGGAGAGCAACGACATGTGTGGGATAGCAGGGATCATCCACCGCAACGGGCCGAGCAACCTCGGGCGTGAGCTGACGGCGATGCTCCAGTCGATGAAGCACCGCGGTCCCGACTCGACGGGCTTCGCCCTGTACGGGTCGGGGGGCGAGGGCATCGTGCTGCGGATCAAGCTCGCCGACCCGCGCGAGCGGGGGGCGATCGACTGGGAGGAGTCGCTCGAGCGCCGTCTGCACGAGATCGAGAACCGCCTTGCCAAGGTCGGCGCCGGCGTGACCGAGGTCGACCGCACCACCGACTACGCCGTGCGGGCCGTGCTCGACTTCCGCGGCGACCTGAAGTCGCTCGTGGACCACGTGGAGGACATCGCCGGCTGCGAGATCCTGTCCGCCGGCCACTCCCTGGAGATCGTGAAGGACCTCGGGGACGCCAACGAGGTGGCCGGGGATTACGGGCTCGCCGGCTTCCGGGGGACCCACGGCATCGGCCACGTGCGCATGGCGACGGAGTCGGACGTGGACATCGCCGGTGCCCACCCGTATTGGGCTTACCCGTTCAGTGACGTCGCCGTTGTCCACAACGGTCAGCTGACCAACTACCACCAGTGGCGCCGGCGGCTGGAACGCATGGGCCACCGCTTCGCGTCGGAGTGCGACTCCGAGATCATCGCCGTGTACCTCGCCGAGAAGCTTGACCAAGGGACCTCGCTGGAGACGGCGATCAAGGAGAGCCTCGATGACCTCGACGGCGTCTTCACTTACGTCGTGGTCACCAAGGACAGCCTCGGCGTGGCCAAGGACGAGATGGCCGCCAAGCCCCTGGTCCTCTACGAATCGGAGGACATGGTCGCCCTCGCGTCCGAGGAGGTCGCCATCCGGGCGGTCATCGACCACGAGATCGAGACCTATGACCCCTACGAGCGGGAGGCATTGGTGTGGACGCTGTAGTCGGCGAGCGCGCCGTCAGGTACGACGCCCGGGGCCTGGCCGATCCGGACGCGGTCGCGCCCAAGGCGGCCAACATCGACGGTAACGAGGCCACCTTCGACGCTGCCGACCTATCGACCCGGCAGGTCAACCTCGAGTTGAGGCGCCTCCTTTACGAGAACGACGTCGACAAGGTCACGGTCCTCAACCCGGGCGCCAAGCACAGCCTGGGGGTCGGGATCCTGCGACGCTGCACGATCGTGTTCGACGGCAGCCTCGGGTACTTCGGCCTCGGCCTCATCGACGGCCCGGAGGTTACGATCACCGGGCGGGTCGGCTGGTCGGTCTGCGAGAACATGATGTCCGGTGTTGTCGAGATCGAGCGCAACGCGGGCTCGCTCACCGGCGCCGCCCTCCGGGGAGGTGACCTCGTGGTCCACGGCAGCGTCGGGGCCCGCACGGGGATCGACCAGAAGGGCGGGACCATCCTCGTCGGCGGCAACGCTGGGCTGCTCACCGGCTTCATGATGCAGCGGGGTCGCCAGATCATCTGCGGCGACACCGGCCCGGGCCTCGGGGACTCCATGTACGACGGGACCATCTACGTGGGCGGCAAGGTGGCCGGGCTCGGCATCGAC
>JAJZJY010000041.1 GCA_021809885.1 Actinomycetes bacterium | reverse complement strand
GGCATCGGGCGCCGGCGCGAGGGCCGAGGCGCCAGCGCCGACCAGCGCAGGGGTGTTCGGCATGGCGCGGAGCACCGCCGGCGCGCGCCGGTCGGCGCCGCCGAGCCACTCCTCGAGCCGGGCGATGGTGACCCCGGCGGCTATCGACAGCACCCGCCGGGAGCCGGCGCCGCCGACCGCCCGGCAGGCGGCTTCCACGTCGGTGGGCTTGACGGCGATGACGGCGGCGTCGCAGGGGGGCAGCTCGTCGACCACAGCGACGTCGGCGCCGGCGAAGTGGTCCGAGAGGTGGGTGGAGAGGTCGTGGCGGCGGTCGGGTAGGCGTTCGGCGACGACGAGGCCGGCCCAGCCGGCGGTGAGCAGGCCGGCGACCAGCGCTTCTCCCATGCGGCCACCCCCGACTATCGCGAGGGAGGCGCTCATCGGGCTGTCCCCGGCCGGCGGACCCGGGCGGCCGCCACTGGGCCGGCGGGGCCGGAGGGGTCGGAGGGGGCGGCGGGGACGGAGGGGACGGCGGGGTCACCGGCCGCACGCCGGTCGGTCCTCACCGGCTCACGCCGCCACGCGCCGCAGCCCGAGCGGACGGTTCCGGCCATTCGCACTTCCCCGAACGAACGGTCTCCCGGCTCTCGGGGCCACGGCACGCCGAGCGTACTGAGGGGCATGGCGGCGGGCAAGGCTCGGGCAACGTGCCCGGACAGCCGGTGCGGTGCGTGGCGGGGCCGCGCGGGGCAGGGCCGCGCGGGCGGGGCCGCTCCGGCCTACCGGCACTCGACGAGTGCTCTCTCGGTGACCTGCTCCAGCCGGGCGTGCAGTGTGGCGGCCGCGGCCGACCACGTGTAGGCAGCCGCCCGGGCGGCGCCGGCGCGCCCGAGAGCGAACGCCTCCGCCGGGTCGCCCAGGAGCCGGGCCAGTGCGTCCGCCCACGCGTGAGGGTCGTGGGGGTCGAGGAGATGGCCCGTGCGGCCGTCGTCGACGAGTGTCACCAGGCCTCCGACCGCCGAAGCGAGCACCGGGACGCCGCAGGCCGCCGCCTCCAGCGCGACCAGGCCAAATGACTCCGACCGGCTGGGCACCACGCACACGTCGCTGGCGCGCAGGTAGGTCGAGAGCATCTCGTGGGGCTGCGGTGGCACGAACCGTGTCCTGTCGCGCAATCCGAGCCTCCGGAGGAGCTCCTCGATCCGAGCCAGCTCCGCCGGCCCCGACGGGCCGCTGGGGCCGCCGACGACGACGAGCGTCGCTCCAGCCGGGCGGCCGCCGGCGCCACGCAGGCGGGCGAGCGCCTCGACCACGACGCCAAGGCCCTTCAGCGGCTGGATGCGGCCGACGAAGGTCACGAGGGGTTCGTCGCCCGGCATCCCGATGGCGCGGCGCGCCTGGACCCGGTTGCCGGGGCCGAAGAAGGCGTGCTCGACCCCGGGGGGGACGATCTCGATGCGCTCGGGGTCGGCACCGTAGAGGTCGGTCAGTTGGCGCGCCTCGACGTCGCAACTGGCGAGGATCGCGTCGGAGCAGCCCACGATCTCCGACTCGGCATGGGCCCGGCGGGCGGGCTCCTCCGAACGGATCTCCTCCGGGCTGGCCTCTGCCATGACACGGTCGAGGGTGTGGAAGGTGGAGACGAGAGGCACCTCCAGCTCGTGCTTCAGGCGGTGGCCGGCGACGCCTGACAGCCAGTAGTTGGCATGGATGGCCTCGGGGCTCCACTCTGCGGCCGCCAGCGTTGCAAACCGGTCGGCCACACCGTCGGTCCACTCCTCCACCAGCGAGGGCAACTCCTCCTTGGCAACGGGGGCGAGGGGCCCGGCAGGCACGTGGTGGACGCGGAATCCCGGCTCGACGTCGACGACGGCGGTGCACTCGGTGCCGTCAGCCCGGGTGAACACCTCGCATCGCACGCCGCTGCGGGCCAGGGCGGCGGCCATCTGCCGGACGTAGACGTTCATGCCCCCACCGTCCCCCGTGCCCGGTTGGGCCAGCGGAGAGGTGTGCATCGAGAGGATCGCCAGGTCCCGCACAGTGCGGCAACCTAGTCATTGCAGCGACCTATTCATTGCAGCGACCTACGGGGGGGCAGGGTCCCGATGCCGGCGATGCCCTGCGGTCGCCGGCGACGCCACCGCCCCGGGACCCCGCCGCCAGGAACGACCTGTACACCCCGAGCAGCGCCTGCTTCTGCTCGGCGTCGAGTCGGGGATCGGCGAGGACGGCGGCCTCCACGTCGCCGCCGGCGGCCGGAGGATCGAGGAACCCGGCGCGCACGTACAGGGTCTCGGCCGAGATCCGAAGGCCGCGGGCGATCTGCTGGAGGATCTCGGCCGAAGGCCGGCGCAGCCCGCGCTCGATCTGGCTCAGGTAGGGGTTGGAGATCCCAGCCAGCTCGGACAACCGGCGCAGGGACATCCGGGCGACGGCGCGCTGCTCCCGGATGAACGCTCCGAGCTCCCTCAGCGGGTCGTGCGCCTGGTGCCTCCCGCCAGCCGCACCGGGATGCCGGGCACCGGCAAGGTCGTCGGGGGCTCCCGGCGGCTCGGTCACGGGGTCACGGTCACGGGGTCACGGTCGGGCGCCGCCGGCGACCGAGGTCAGCCGGCCAACCCCGGCGGCAGGGTGCCGGGATCCACCCCGCCGTCGCGGTAGCGCCGGACCACTTCTGCGCTCAGGGTGTCCACCACCTCCTGGAGGGCGCGTCGGGTCTGGGAGACCTCCCGCTCCAGCCGGGACAGCTCCTGGGTCACGTCCCTCAGCCGGGCGTCGTCGATGGAGGGGGGATCGGCCAGCTCGCCGGCGGAGACGATCTCTTCGAGTCGCCGCTCGACGAGGGGGTCGACCTCTCCGGGCTCCAGGTGCTGTGGCAGGCGGCCCATGCCTGGAGCGTGTATGCCGCCGCCGAGGATCTCGGGCAGTCGGTCGACCAGCGTCACCGTGCCAGCGGCGGCGCCGTCGGAGCGGCGTTGGCGCTCGTCGACGACGATGTCCAAACGGCCCTGCACCAGTCGCCGGAGGTACGAGTAGCCGGTCTCCCGCTCGTCGGCGAGGGCGCGCCGGCGACGGACCTCCTCCAGCGGCTCCCCCGCGAGATCACGACAGAAGGCGGGATCGAAGGGGTCGACGGGCTTGTCGTCCATCGCGGAGAAGGGTACATGAGGCCCCCCCGCTGTCGGTGGGCCGGGCGGGATGTGCCGCCGGCGTCCACCAGCGGGAGCGCCACGCTCATCGTGCGCCGCCGGAGACGGGCGGCAGGACAGCGACTTCGTCGCCAGCGGCGAGTGCCGTGGAGGCGTCGGCGGGGTTGCCGTTGACCCACACCCGGCTCCGGGCCAGCACCGCCGCGAAAGCGGGGCCGAAGCGGTCCACGGCCCGGTCCAACACCTCGCCGACGGTGCCCCCGGCCATGTCGGCCTGCGGTGTGCCGGCCGCCTCCCGGGCGGAAGCGAACAAGCGGAGCCTGACGGGGGTACCGGGCGCTGATCGACCGTTGCAAGGATGCGCCGAAAGTTCCCCGTCGGCCTGCCGCCCTCCCTCGCCGGCCGAGCCGGTCGCGCTCCAGTCCGACATCTCCGTCCTCCCGGCCCGGAAGGGTATCTCCGGCCCTGGGGCTACGGTGCCCGGGTGGCCCGGATCCTGCTCGTGCGGCATGCCGAGTCGGCCTGGAACGCCGCTGGCCGGTGGCAGGGCTGGGCCGACCCGCCGCTGTCCGGTGAGGGCCGGCGCCAGGCGGCACGGGCCGCCCGGCGCCTGGCGACGTCGCCGGACGTCGTGGTCTCCTCCGACCTGACGCGGGCACGCCAGACAGCTGAGACCCTGGCCGGTGCCGCCGACGTACGGCCGCCACGGATCGACCGGGACCTGCGGGAGTACGACGTCGGCGAGTGGACCGGTCTGACCCGCGCCGAGATCGAGCGGCGCTGGCCGGGGGCGATCGAGAGGTGGGAGGCCGGCCACCTGCACGAGGCGACCGGCGGTGAGGCGGCCGAGGCGTTTGTGGAGCGGGTCGAGCGGGCGCTGCGGCGCGTCGGCGAGCTCGCCCCGGACGGCACTGCTCTTGTCGTCTCCCACGGAGGGGTGGTGCTCAGGGTGGTCCAGCTGCTCGGCGGGCCGGTTGGGGCGGTCGGCCACCTGGCCGGCCGAACCATCGACATCGACGCCGGCGCCGGGCGGTGGTGCCTCGGGCCACCTGTCGACCTGCTCGGCGACTGCTGACCCGGCGCCGGCGCAAGACGCTGCCGCCCGGCGGCAGCGTGGGCGGCACGAGCCGCTTCCCTCCGCTACCTTCCGGGAGGTGAAGGTGGAGGTGGTCCGCAGCCCTCGCCGGCGCAAGACCGTACAGGCTCGGGAGGTCAATGGCGTTCTCCGGGTGTCGATCCCCGCCACCATGACCACGGCCGACGAGGAGCGCTGGGTGCAGGAGATGGTCCGCCGCATGGCGCGGCGCGCCGGCACCGGCGCCGCCGATCTCGAGCAGCGGGCCGAGGAGCTCAGCCGCCGCTACGAGCTCCCCCGGCCGACCTCCATCCGCTGGGCCGACAACCAGGAATGGCGATGGGGCAGCTGCACACCCGTGTCGGGCACGGTGCGGATCTCGTGCCGCCTCGCACGGGAGCCGGGCTGGGTGCTCGACTACGTGATCGTGCACGAGCTCGCCCACCTGGAGGTCGCTCGCCACGACAGGAGGTTCTGGGAGATCGTCAACCGCTACCCGCTGACTGAGCGGGCCCGCGGCTTCCTCATCGCCCGCGGCCTCGAACCGACCCCCGCCCCCGCCACGCCGAGCTCGCCGCCATCGACCGCCCCCCGCGGCCGCCGTGGCCAATCCGTCGCCGCCGCCTCCCGGGCAAGGCCCAGGTAACAGCCGGCCCGGGTCGCGGGTCAGAGCCCTATGGTCGCCGCATCGGCTCAGCCGGGATCGGGTGCCCGGGACCCCGTGCGCCTGCGGGCGCTGGTGCCCGGGACCGCCTCCGCTCGCGTCGAATCCCTGCCGGGGGCGGGCCGCCGGACCGTGACCGTTCGCATCGACCCCGCCCACCGGCGGGGCGCCCTCGGCGCCCAGGACAGCGCCACCGTCGCGGAAGCGGCCCGCCTCGCCCTGAGCCAGCGAATCCCGTTGCTCGTCATCATGGCCTCCTCGGGCGCCGACGTCTTCGAGGGGGTCTCGGCGCTCCACGGGTGGGGCTCGGCCGCCATGGCGCTCAGTGAGTGCTCGGGAGTGGTCCCCATCGTGTTCGTGACCGTCGGCCCGGCTCTCTCCGGGCCGGCGCTGCTACTCGGGCTCGCTGACGTCGTGGTAATGACGCCAGACGCGGTCGCATACGTCTCCGGTCCGGCAGCCGTCGCCCAGTGGACGGGTCAGCGGCTCGCGCCCGAAGTGCTCGGCGGGCTCCCCGTCCACGACCGCCAGACGGGCGTCGCCGCCCTTACGGCGGCCGACGAGCTCGCCGCCGTCGAAGCGGTCGCAGCGCTACTCGAGCACCTGCCCGACCACGCCGACAGCCTGGCGCCCACAGTCCCGACCGCTGACCCGCCCGAGCGCCTGGTTCCGGAGCTGCGGGAGCTCATCCCGCTGTCGCCGACGGGATCCTACGACGTGCGGGACGTGGTCGCCGCCGTCGCCGACGACGGCGACTTCCTCGAGCTGCGTGCCCGGTGGGCGCCGCAGCTCGTCACCGGCCTCACGCGGATCGGGGGGACGAGCGTCGGGGTGGTCGCCAACCAACCACAGGCGATGGCGGGGACGCTGGACATAGCCGCGTCCCAGAAGGGAGCACGGTTCGTGTCGTTCTGCGACTCGTTCAACGTGCCGCTGCTGACCCTCGTCGACACGCCCGGCTTCATGCCGGGCAAGGACCTCGAGTGGCGGGGGATGATCCGCCACGGCGCCGAGCTGGTGTTCGCCTACGCCACGGCTCAGGTCCCGCGGGTCTGCCTCGTCCTGCGCAAGGCCTTCGGCGGCGCGTACATCGTGATGGACTCCAAGGGGATGGCCAACGACCTGTGCCTTGCGTGGCCGTCGGCGCAGATCGCGGTGATGGGCGCCCAGGGAGCCGTCCAGATCCTCCACCGCCGGGAGGACGAGGCCACGCAGGCCCGGCTCGCCGAGGCCTACGAGGAGGAGTACCTCAACCCCTACGTCGCAGCGGCGCGCGGCTACGTCGACCAGGTCATCGACCCTGCCGACACCCGGGCCGCCGTCGTGGCGGCCCTGCGGATGCTCGTCGGCAAGCGCGAGACGCTCATCTCGCGCAAGCACAGCAACGGGCCGCTGTGAGCAGGCCGCGCTGCTAGAGGGCGGCTGCAGCTGCGCCGGCTCACGCTGCGTGGCGGGGGCACAGCCTCGCCAGGGGGCGGCGTGCGAGCTGCTCGGCGGCCATGTCGTCGCCGCAGCGCTCGCAGCGGCCGTACGTGCCTGCCTCCAGCCGGCGCAGGGCGGCGTCGAGGTCGTCCAGCTCCGCCTCGGCGGCGTCGAGGGCGGCAACGTCGTCGAGCCCGACAGGGCCGGCAGCGATGCCGCCGGCTCCCGCCGGCGCCGCCCGGGCGGTCTCCACCGTCTGCTGCTCGGCCGCCTGCCCAGCCGTCTGCTCGGACACGGCCGCCCAACGTAGCCGGTGTCCCCCGGGGTCACGGGGACGCCGGGCGGGCTGCGGGCCCGACCGGTACAGTCGATGGGGTTCTCGGCCGGCGTGCGGTCCCAGCTGCCGGCGCCCGGGCCGCTAACTCAATGGCAGAGTAGGCGCCTTTTAAGCGCAGAGCTCCGGGTTCGAGCCCCGGGCGGCCCACCGCTGACCAGCACTCTTGCGGCGTCGAGCTGCACTCCCGGCGAGATGGGTGCCATTTGGGTCCCGCCAGCGGCGCTGTGCGGACGCCAGTGGACTACCGATTCGCGGCAGGGCACACACCACCGCACATGGCAGATCACCGCACTCTGACCGCCCGTGCCCGGCGTCTCGCTGATGAGGTTGGCGAGCTGGCCGCCGAGCTGGCCTGCCTGGTGGACCAGCCCCCTCCACCCCCGCCCCGCCCGTCCGTCGTCCCTGTCCTGCTCACTGTCGTTGAGGCGGCCAGGGTGCTCCGGGTTGGCCGGAGCACCGTGTACCACCTCATCGCCGTCGGCGAGTTGCGCTCGGTCAAGGTCGGCTCGCTCCGGCGGGTCCCCGCCGCAGCGCTGGATGCTTACGTCTCTGGCCTCGACAATGACCAGGTGGCGGGATGAGCCGCCCTCGCCGGAGCTCCCGTGGCGGCTGGGAGGCGACCGTCGAGCTGGGGGCCGACCGGAACGGTCGGCGTCTCCGTCGTCATCTTCGGGGTCCGACCAAGTCAGCCGTCGCGGCCAAGGTCGCCGAGCTCGAGGCCCGCCGGCGTATCGGCGCGGACTTGGCGCGACAACCGGCGCTCGACGAGTGGATGACGACCTGGGTGCGGGGTCGTGAGCTAGAGCTGCGTCCGTGGACGTTGGCCGGTCATCGGTCTGACCTCCGCCACATCTCGGCGTCAATCGGCCATGTGCGTATTGACCAGCTCGTCGCGGAGGATATCGAGCAGCTCTGGCGGTACATGCGGGATTCGGGGCTTTCGGGCGGCACAGTCGCTCATGCCCGCCGAACTCTTTCAGCGGCTCTCGCTACTGCGGTCAAGCGTGGTCGTATTCCGCGCAATCCGGTGGCGGCAGCTTCGACACCGCGTTACACGCCGGCCGAGGTGGTTCCGTTCGCCTTTGCGGAGGTGCAGGCAATCCTCGCGGCCGCGGCTACTAAGGACTGTCATCTCGCTCGCTGGACGCTGGCGCTTGGGTTCGGTCTCCGCCAAGGCGAAGCGCTCGGCCTCCAGTGGCACGATGTTGACTTTGAAGCGGGCACCTTGGCCATCCGCCGCTCTCTGTGTGTCCGCACCTGGCAACATGGTTGCGGCAACACCTGTGGCCGCAACCGGGGAGCCGATTGCCCGTCTCGGCATTCCGGTGGTCTGGTCGCGGCGGAAACCAAGACGTCATCGGCGGTGCGCACGCTCAGCTTACCCCCGCCGCTCCTAAATCAGCTCTGCGCTGGTCGCGCCGTACAGGCAGCCGAGCGCCTGGCTGCCGGCGAGCTATGGCAGCCCGGTCCCGGTGGTGGTTGGGTCTTCGCGTCGTCCCTTGGCCGGCCGTTGCACCCCGCAGCAGATTGGCGCGCGTGGAAGGAGCTCTTGTCGTCCGCCGGTGTGCGAGATGCGCGCCTCCATGATGCCAGGCACTCGGCCGCGACTTCGATGCTCGTACTTGGTTTGGACGCTCGCACGGTGATGGGGCTGCTCGGATGGTCGCAGTTGTCACTCACCCAGCGCTACCAACATCTCGTGCCGGAGCTCCGACAGGAAGCAGCCCGGCGCATCGGTGAGCATCTGTGGGGTCCAAGCTGAGAATCTGATAACAGTTTTGTTGCCGCAGCATGCGCGTTTCTTGTCCGTGATTGTTCCTTGTTATCCGTAGATGTCCAGAGGCGTATCTCGTTGGACGTTAGTGGACGTTGGCCAACCGATGCAGCCCTCTGGGCGGGCTGTTATCGGCTTCCGCGCTAGGGTATGATGGACACACATAGTTAGGGTACCGGATGATTACGTGCGCGAGCGGTGCTGTGCAGCAGCCGCCTCTTACCCTGGGCATCCAGACGGTGTGCCGTCTCCCTCTCGTTCGGTAAAGCAGTAGCCCCTTTTCGATAACAGCCCCAGCCCCACCCCGAAGCTGGCACGCCCCCTTCGGTTTGCCCCTCGACCCTAACCGCGGTCGAGGTCCTCAAGCCGAAAGGATAGTCACGTATGCCTAGTAGCAACTCCCTCTCGGGCCTTAGCGCCCGAGGCGCCCAGGTCGCTTATGGCGGTCAGTGGGTGTCACAAAAGGTATGGAGCGACGGTCGCCCGACTGACGAGCCGAAGCTTGACGAGGACGGTCACCCGACCTACCGCCTCGACTGCATGCTCTTTGTTGCTGCCTCCGCGATATCAGCGGCGATAATCGTCGGTAGTCGGTCCGAGCCGCCCGAGCTGGAGGCGCGGATGGTCCCGCTCCCCGAGTCCGCGACCATCACCGTAATGGGCCCCCGTCAGGGCGCCCGGGGACTGACAGTCCAGATCCACCTCCCCGCCCCGGCCCTGCCGGCGCTCTCGGGCGCCCACAGCCCTGCCGCTGCCGCCAAGGTCGCCTAATGCCGTCCTCTTCCAGGGGGGGCTTCGGCCCCCCGTCGGGGGAACCTCCCTCCCTCGCCGGTTCACTCCTGGGTCTGGTTGGCCACACTCTTTGGTTCGCTGTACGTATGACTGTCTCGTTGTGGGTAATAGCGATTCCCGTCCTGGTGGTCGCATATCTCTACTTCGTCCGCCGCCATTTTCTTTCGTGGCAACTTGCCCTTGTAAGCCTCATTCCCGCAATATGGCTCGTTGCAGCTTGGCGCACTGGACATTTGCGCGGCAACTGGCGAGCACATTCCCTGCGTCGGCTTAACGCTTCCCTCGGTCCGGCCGTGGACGCCAAGATACTGCCTCGTCACCATTTGTGCACCCGTCGAGGCGAAGTGACCGGCATCGAGATATGGAGCCACACCGGTTGGTCGCATGACCAGACCATTGCCAGTGTCGACAAGATTCTCGCTGCGTATCGTTTGCCCACAGACGTGGAGCGGACCGTCACGGCGCATGCTCATGGCCATATTACGGTGCGTCTAGATGCTCTGGTGCCAACTCCCCCTGCGTTTGAGGCGACCGTCGACCAGCTCCGCACCTGGGTTTCCGCTTCGACCGGTTTGACACTGGGTCTCAGCGCAAAGGGACCGGTGATGTGGGACCCGCGTAAGGTGCCACATCTTCTGGTCGTTGGTGTAACTGGTTCCGGGAAATCAGTGACCGGCTATTCCTTGGTCGCTCAGGCTATTCTTGCAGAATATCAGGTGGTTGCCGTCGACCCGAAGCGTCTGGACCTGGCTTGGCTGACCGCTTACGGCGTGCAGCCTGCAATCACCCCGGAACAGTCTGCAGCGGCATTTGCTTTCACTGAGGCAGAGATGGAACGTCGTCTCGACGAATGCAAAGCCGCTGGTGTGCAGAATGTGCGGGACCTGCCGACACCACCTGCGCCGGTGCTGGTTGTGGTGGAAGAAGCGGCCGAGTTGTTGGAAACTGGGAACAAACCGACGAAGGATTCTCCCGGTCTGCCCAGCTGGCTTTCGCGGGCGGATTGTTTGGAGCGTATTACCTCGTTGGCCCGTCTTGGACGAGCAGCCGATATCCACCTGTTGCTGCTCGCCCAGCGCCCTGATGCGAGCATTTTGACCGGGCAACTTCGCTCCCAGCTCTCAGCGCGGGTGGTGGTCCAGGATGCGGGCGGCCCAGAGGCCATGCGCATGGTCGGGCTCTCGGCCGATGAGGCCGAGACTTTCGCCGCATCGGGTCCTCGACCGGGCCGCTTTGTCGCCACATTCGGTTCCGGCTGGACCGTCGGCCAAGCGCCGTATGTCTCGATGGAAACGCTTAAGAGCCTTCGGTGACCGGTATGCCGGGTGCTAGCGATTCGCAGTTCTTGAGATTTCTGCGTGAACGCGATTGTGTACAGCCATTCCTGACTGATGATGGTCAATACGTGCGTTGCGGGACGCGTGATGCCTCAGCTTGCCCGAGCTGTGCGGAACTCTATTCGAATGATGTGTCGGCTATATTCCGTTCCGGCCTCTTTGACCCGCCTCCTGGCACGCCCCCACAGACAATGTTGTTGCTCACGCTTACTGCTCCTTCTTTTGGCCCCGTGCATAATGTTCCCCGGCCGTCGAGTGACCAGCTAACGCATTGTCAGTGCGGCGGCACGCATTCTGCAACCATTGATGCGCACCTCCGGGGCGTTCCTCTCGACATTGACGCTTACGACTATGATAGTGCTGTTGCGTGGAATAACGGTGTTGGTCCGCTATGGGATGCTACCCGCGCTCGTCTTCATCGCTTGCTTGGTGATTTTGACTACGCGGCGACTCGGGAATCGCAGTTACGTGGTGCATTGCACTTACATGTGTTGATTCGTTGCCCGGCCACCGCGGTGAGTTCTGTAATGATCGCGATGGAAGCGCAGCGGGCGACTGCTACCGTGCCATGGTCAGGCGTGCAGATGCGATGGGGCGAGCAGGTGGATTGTCAACTCTTGTCGCCGGGTACTTCAGATGCGGCTAATGACGCCGCGGCATCGACGGTTTGGTATTTGGGCAAGGCGCTTACCTATTCGATTAAGTCGCTCGGCCGACCGAAGTTGGACGTGCCAAATAGTTCTGGAATTGGTATTGTGCATCTGCACCGGTTGAGCCAGGCTCAGACCTCCGGCAGTTGAGGCCGCAAGGCGGTCAAGCAGTGCGACGCCTCTTAGCCAGCGAGATGACGGGGAATAGCAAGAAAGCGCATCAGGGCGCGAATAGAACTACAGTAATGACATTCGCGGGAGTCCCGCAGCACTTTTCAAATTTGCGAACTTGTGCAAGCTTGGCCGTACGAATACTTCCTGGTCAGACCGCCGGCGGCTACCAACTGCCGGAGGTCTGAGGCTAGGCTGCCCGGCGTATTACGTGCCAGAAAGATGGCTGCGTCGCCGGGTACAAAGGTGGCCGACGTTGTTGGGGGGCGCCACACCGACAGTTCGGCGCGACTTCTCGCCCGTGGCACGTGTCGCAGTCGTGGTCGTGGTCGTGGACCGGATTGACCCGCGAGAACCAGGCATCTGCTCGCAAGGCATGGGCAGCGGAGCACGGTCGCGATAAGGACGCTGTGGCGAGATATCGGACCGGGCAGATGCTGCGGGCAGCCGCTGTCGGTGTGCGTCGCCGGTTAGGTCTATCTCGGCCGGTGTCGGAACGGGAGACGGTTTATCGCTCTCGGCGCGGCTTCCTGTCCGAGTCCCCGGCCGACGAGCCGGTGGTGGACCTGGAGACCGGGGAGATATTGGCACCTGATTTTCTCCCACGATGTTGACCAGCTCCGCCCCCGGGGTGGTTCCACCGCCCGCTGAGGTGGTGACTTCGCCGCGCCCGCTTGCCGCCCGGCGGCCGGGCCCCGGCGTGACTTGGAGCCGCGTGACTCGTTGGCCGGACCGCGTAACCGGTCGCCGGCGACGCCCCGGGCGACGCTCACCGCGGGTAAGAGGCGGGGGCGAAGTGCCAGCCCCCGCCGCACTCACGCCGACCCGCCGCCGCAGCACCCCCCGCACGCCTCGCCAGCCGCCTGTTCGTTCCCCGCACCTGGGGCTGCCGTCCATCGCCAGCGTGGGCGTGGCGCGGTCGTGTCCCGCGGCCGGCGTGAGTATCTCGCCGGCGACACGCCCCCCTGGGCAGCCTGGCAGGTGCCTGACCAGCACTTACGTTCCACGCACACCCACCGCCGGCCGGCGGCGAGCGGGCGACGAACGAGCGGAGCCCGAGCGGAGCGCAGCGGCAGCGAGGGTGTAGCGAGCGAGGGAGGGGAGGGAGTCCGTCCGGCGGCGCAGGGGCGCCGCCAGGCGCCCCCTTGACCCAGTAGGGGATAAGTCGTCGCTCATCGGAACCTCTTCGCCACGTCAGGCGTCAGACTAGAAGTAGCGAGCGAGCCTCATACCGCCATGCGTGGGTCGAAGTTCAGAGCGACGAGGCGTGGTCGGCTGCCCATCGTGCCAGGCAGGCGCAGCTCGGGCTGGTCCGCGCCGCGCCCCGACCTGGAGCCGCTATACCCCTCAGACGGACAGGGCGACCCACCACCGGCCACGCCGACCGTGACCTGCCCCCGGGGCAAGAGGCGGGGGCGACGTGCCAGCCCCCGCCGCACTCTCACCGACGCCTGAGCCGCCAACCCCGTCAACCCCGTCAACCCCCGATGGACACGGCCGCCTCCGGAACCTTCCTACCGTCTCCTGCGTCATCCCTTTCGAGCGGAGGGCCGCAACCCCGGAGTGAGTCCACCCGGTCCACCCGCTCGACGACAACCCTCAGTAGGAACGAGTCTAGGAGCACGAATGGCTTTCGGTGTGGACACAGTCAAGCCTCTCGACACAATCTCACGGTCTTCCCTGCACGCCTGGAAGGGCCAGTATCCCACTTTCGCAGGTCGCTACTTCGGGGGTGGCTATACGTGGTCCGGCACGGAGTTCACCAGCGCCAAGGCCTCTACGCACAACACGCTCGCCTTCATAGCCCCGCTGCGAGCATCGACAACAGACCAATCCCTGACCGGCAGCGCAGGCAATAGTGCCGGATCGCGCGATGCCACGGACACCTGCACACGCGTCACGAACGCAATCAACGCAGCACAGCTGAACATCCCGGTCGCCAGTGGCCTGGTCATCGTCTACCTCGACAACGAGCCTTACCTATCGGATCCAAATGTACTGACGGCAGACTACTGGGCCGGATGGGCCAACACAATGTTCCACTTCAAGTTCCTCGGCTCCCAGCCATTCCGTCCAGGGCTCTATTGCACGTTCATGCAGGACTCATCCGGCAAGTGGGTCCCGGACACGTCGATGCAGGCGGCACTGAACGAGGCGAACAACCGCTATCCCAACGACTACACGCTCTGTTCTGCCACCTGGACTTTCCTTCCCCACACGCCGGTAGCCGATTACTGTCCGGCCAACTCGGTGCCCAACTGGTCGATGATCGGTAACTTCGCCCAGAACCAGCCCGGCGGTGCTGTCACCGTCCCGACCTACCTCTGGCAGTACGCTTCGCCCGTCGCCTGCACGGCCTACCCATCCTTCGCGGGAGGCCAGAAGCTGGACATGGATGGGTCCGACGCCACCCCCGCCGAGACGTTCATGCTGACGATCTCATGATCCGGCCCCGTGGCTATCGGCGCCTGCCACCCACCGGACCCTTGCCACGCACCGGACGGTGGCCACGCTCCAGGGTCGCCGCTGCGCCAGCTCTCGCAGCCCTCGGCATGCTCGCCGCAGCCTG
>JAJZJY010000040.1 GCA_021809885.1 Actinomycetes bacterium | reverse complement strand
CGGTGCCAGCGGTCGCCGGCCCGGCCCGGGCCGCCGCGGCCCAGACCACCGACCGCGCGCCGTTCGTCCAGTCGCTGTGCCCCGGCACCGTCGCCGTCTACCCACCGTTCGGCTCGCCGGCGCAGTCCTCGGCCTACTACGGGGTGGCCCTCGCCAGCCGCATCAGCGGAGGATCCCTCACGGTCGGCCGCGTCGCCCGCACCACCGGGATGACCGCCACCATCTGCGGCCTGCTGAAGTTTCCCGAGCTGACCGCGACCATCCCCGGCGTCGGCTGCACCGTGGCGACCGAGGCGTCGGGGTGCATCAGCTTCGGGGTGGCCACCACCACCCTCGACGGCATGGTCGACCTCCCCACCACATTCACCCCCGGGCGGACGGAGGTCGTGGTCGACAAGACCCCCGCTGCCAACGGTGGCCTGCAGCTCAGCATCACGTCGCAGGTCACCACCCACGTCCACATCGCCCGCTTCGGGGTCGACTGCAGCGTCGGGCCGATCACCGTGAACCTCACGACGGGCGTGAGCGGGCCGCTGCAGGGACAGGCGGTCACCGGTCCACTCACCCTCGCCACCGCCCGCATCGTCGGCGCCAGCTTCGCCGTGCCGGGCGCCTCGGCGTCGACGACCTGCCCCTCGCAACTCGTGCCCGCCACCGACCAGCTCGTAGGGCTTCCCGCACCGGTGGGCAGCGCCCGGTTCAGCGCTCCATTGCAACTCGCCAACTCACTGCAGTGACCCGTACCCGCCGCCTCGTCGCAACCGTCGCGCTCGTCGCCGCCGGCCTCGCCGCCGCCCCTGCGCCGCCGGCCTCCGCGGCCGGCCTGCCGCCCCCTCCGGCCTGCCCCGGCAGCGAGCAGTACCCCACGGCCGACGCCGGCTACGGCATCCCGATCGCCAACCGGATCGTCAACGGAACCCTGACACAGGGCTCGACGGAGATCAGCAACATCAACGCCACGGTGTGCGGGATCCTCCAGTTCCCGTCCCTCGGCGCCGACATCCCCGCTGCCGACATCACCTACCAGAACCCCGCCACGCTCACCGCCGCCGGCATCGTGAGCAGCGGCCAGGTGTACATCTCGGCCTCCGGTCCGAGCATCGCCACGACATCCAGCACGCCCGCCCCCAACGGGGGGCTCATCTTCACGCTCACGGCCTCGACGGAGAGCACCATTGACATCGGCGCCATCAAGGTCGGCCCGCTCGGGCTGCCGGCGTCGGTCCAGTGCAACGTCAGCCTCTCGGCCGTGTTCACGACCGACCCGTCCAAGGGTGGCGTCGCCCTCGTCGGGCCCCTCACCGGCGCCCAGGGGACCATGTACGCCCCCGACGGGCAGGTGGCCATCGGCTCGCTCACCCCGGCCAACCCGGGGGATCCCGCCGACGCCACGTTCTGCCCGATCCTCTCCGACGCCCTCGGTACCAACAGCCACACCAACGCTTCGTTCAAGGCCCCGCTCGACTTCTACTCGACCCTGACGTCGTTGGGTGGTTGACCGTGCGGCGCTCCGCACTCGCTGCCCTCACCGCCGCACTCGCTGCCCTCACCGCCGCACTCGTCCTCGCCGGCGTCGCCGTGGCCGTAGCTCGGGGGGGCGGGCCGTCCCGCCCCGTCTACGACGTGGCGCCGGCATGGAGCGTGGCCGCTCCGGCCACAGCGGGGACGCCCGCTTCGTTCTGCCGCACGCTCGGCTCCGAGCTCACCCACCTCCGCACCGGCGCCCGCCCCTCCGACCGGCGGGCCGTGGAGGCGGACTGGTCGGGGTTCTTCCACTCCCTGCCGTTGCTGGTGATCGCGTCACCGCCGGCGCTGCGGCCGGCGGTGCGCACCTACGTCGCTTTGACGACCGACTTCTACGAGGCGCTCCTGCAGCGGTCCTTCGCCCACACAGGCGGCCCGGCGCACCCCGCCGGTGGGGACCGGTCGCTCCGCGCCGAGCGGTCCGTCACCGCCGTGGTGGACTTCGCCGCCGCCCATTGCCGGCCCGACCCCATCGGATAGGGTCCGGTACGCTCAGCCGCGATGGACCGAGCGCAGGTCTGGGCAGCGACCATGTCGGGCCAGGCGGAGGAGGGCGGGGTGGTGCGCGCCCACGCCTGCGGCAGCGTACCCACGATCATCGCCTCGATCGCAGACCGGTCCACCCGCGAGGAGATCGAGGACCGGTCGCTGGCCGCCGGCGCCACCCGGGCCACCGGCGCCGGCAACCGTGCCCGGCCCGAGGAACCCGACCCGCTGCGCACCTGCTTCGAGCGCGACCGCGATCGCATCCTGCACTCAGCGCCGTTCCGGCGGCTTGCGGGCAAGACGCAGGTGTTCGTCTTCCCCCGCGACCACCAGCGGACGCGCCTCACCCACGCCCTCGAGGTCGCGCAGGTCGCCACCGCCGTCGCCCGGGCGGTCGGCCTCAACGTCTCGCTCACCGAGGCCATCGCCCTCGGCCACGACTGCGGCCACGGACCCGGCGGGCACGCCAGCGAGGATGCCTTCGCACCTTACGTGGCCGGAGGCTATGACCACGCCATCTGGGGCGCTGACGTGGTCCTGGCCCCCCTCAATCTGTGCGCCGAGACCCTCGACGGCATCCGGCACCACTCCTGGTCGCTTCCGAGCCCCCGCAGCGCGGAAGGCCTCGTGGTCAGCTGGGCCGACCGTTGCGCCTACTGCGCCCACGACCTCGAGGACGCCGCCAGCGCCGGCATCGTCGAGGCCGCCCAGCTCCCCCAATCGGTCGCCACCGTCGTCGGCCGGACGCGCCCGGCCCAGCTGCACGCCTTCATCGACGCCCTCGTCGAGTGCATCCGCACGACCGGGCGCGTCGGGATGCGACCCGCACCCGCCGCTGCCCTCGCCGAGCTGCGACGGTTCAACTACGAACGCATCTACACCCAACCGTCGTCGATCTCTCAGGGACGCGCCGTCGTCGCCGTCCTTCGCGCCCTGGTCGACTACTACGCAGAGGACCCGTCGCGCCTCCCGGGACCGCAGTACCAAGCCGACTCCGACATGGACGCCGTCCGGCGGGCCGTCACCTACGTGGCGGGGATGACCGACCGCTTCGCCTTCGAGACGGCTATCACGCGCCTCGGCTGGGACCCAGCCCGTCTCCCGCGAGGCTTCGACGTCCCCGCCGCCGGCTGAGCAGCCCGAGTACGGTTTCGTCCCGTGCCGATGCGCAAGGCAGACAAGGTGGAGGCGCTCGCCCGGCTGGCGCTCCTCGAGCACTGCACACGGCGTGACCTGACGGCGCTGGCGTCGGTCGCCGTCGAGGAGGACTTTCCCCCTGGCGCCGTGCTGACGAGAGAAGGCCAGCGGGGCGGACTGGCGTTCGTGCTGCTCTCCGGTGCGGCGTCGGCCCGTCGCGGCAACCGGCGCATCGCCACCATCCGACCGGGGGAGATCGTCGGCGAGATGTCGCTGATCGACGGCGCCCCCCGCTCCGCCACCGTCACGGCCGACGATGCCGTCAGGGCCCTCGCCATCAACGTCGACGACTTCCGTGCCCTCGTCGGGCGCAGCCCCCGCTTCACCGCCGCCCTGCTGCGCACGTTGGCCGGACGGATCCGCGACGCCGACCGGAAGGGCGAGTTGCGTCACTGACGCGCCCGGAAGGCACCGCTGACGGGTGCCGTACGATGGCGTGACCCCCGAGAAGGAGCGCTAGGACGTGGACGTTCGCATCGGCGTCATCCAGACCCCCAAGGAGATCGAGCTGGAGCTGGGCGACGGCCAGGACGCCGACGCCGTCACCCGCCAGGTCGAGGAAGCGCTCAGCTCCGAGCACGGCGTCCTCTGGATGACCGACCGCCGCGGCCGCCGAGTCGGCGTCCCGGCGAGCAAGGTGGCGTACGTGGAGCTCGACGCCGGCCACGAGGCTCGCCGGGTCGGATTCGGCGCCGCCATCAACCGCTAGCCGCCTGGCCCGCTCGTGGTCGACCTGCTCGACCGGCGGCTGATCTTCGTCACTGGCAAGGGCGGGGTCGGCAAGACCACCGTCGCCGCCGCCCTCGCCGCCCTGGCTGCCGGGCGGGGCCGGCGTACCCTCGTGTGCGAGATCGATGCCAAAGGCAACATGGCTGACTTCTTCGAGACCGCGCCGACACAGTTCGAGGAGCGCCCGATCGCCCCCAACTTGTGGGCCATGTCCATGGACACCGAGGCGTCCCTCCGCCAGTACCTCGCCCTCCAGCTGCACCTGCCGGTGCTCGCCGCCATCGGACCGCTCGCGAGGATGTTCGACTTCGTCGCCTCGGCCGCACCGGGCGTGCGCGAGATCGTGACCGTCGGCAAGCTGTGCTGGGAGGTGCGCGAGCGCCACTACGACACTGTCGTCGTCGACGCCTCCGCCTCCGGCCACATCGTCAGCCAGCTTTCCGCCCCGCAGGCCATCAACCAGCTGGTGCAGGTCGGCCTGGTCCGCCAGCAGACGGGCTGGATGCTCGACATCCTGGGCGACCCGGCCACGACCGGCCTGGTGGCGGTGGCTACCCCCGACGAGATGCCCGTCAGCGAGACTCTCGAGCTGGTCGGGCGCGTCCGTGCGGAGACCAACGTGGACCTGGCGGCCGTCGTCGTCAACCGGGTCCTGCCCGAGTTGTTCAGCCGCAGCGAAGAGGCCCTGTTCGGGCGGCTCGAGGAGCCCAGCGCCACTGCCACCCTCGACGCCGAGCTTGCCTCACCGTCGCGCCCGTTGCTCGACGCCGCCCGGCTCATGGTCACCACCCGGCGCAGCCGGACCGAGCACCTGGAGCGGCTGCGCGCCGGCACAGATCCGGCGGTGCCGTTGCTCTACGTGCCCTACCTGTTCATCCGCTCCCACGGCCTGCGGGCGACCCATCAGGTCGCCGACGCCCTGGCGGCGGAGCTGGGGTACTGAGTGGCCCGGGGCACCCGGGCCGACGGCGGCGTCCGCTCGCTCGACGCCCTCTACGCCGCCAAGGAGATCGTCGTTGCCTGCGGCTCCGGCGGTGTCGGCAAGACCACCACCGCCGCCGCCACCGCGGCCATGGCCGCCGTCCACCACGGCGGCCGGGTGCTCGTGGTCACCGTCGACCCCGCCCGGCGGTTGGCCGACGCGCTGGGCATCGGCGGCTTCGGCAACGAGGCCCGCCAGGTGCCGCCCGCTGCCTTCGCCGCCGCCGGCGTAGAGCCGCGCGGTGAGCTGTGGGCCGCCATGCTCGACGCCCGGCAGAGCTGGGACGCGCTCGTCCGCCGCCACGCCCCAGACGTGCAGACCCAACGCCGGATCCTCGAGAACCCGCTGTACCAGAACATCGCTGGCAAGTTTGTCCAGAGCCATGACTACATCGCCATGGAGCGGCTGTACGAGCTGCACACCGAGGGCCGCTACGACCTGATCGTCGTCGACACCCCACCGACGCGCAACGCAGTCGACTTCATCGAAGCGCCGGCGCGTATGGCGGAGTTCTTCTCCTCCCGGCTGCTCCGGCTCCTGATCGTCCCGTACCGCAGCCGGGTCGTGAACCTCGCCAGCCGGCCCTTCTACCAGGTCGCCGACCGCATACTCGGCTCGCAGTTCCTCTCGGACATCGCCGAGTTCTTCATCCTGTTCCAGACGATGTACAGCGGCTTCGTGGCCCGGGCGCGGGCGGTCGAGCGACTGCTCCACGACAAGCGGACGACGTTCGTCGTCGTCAGCACCCTGGAGGCCGCCCCGGCGCACGAGGCCGAGTTCTTCCTGCAGGTCCTGCGATCCAAACGCTTCCACGTCGGTGCCTTGGTGCTCAACCGGGTGCTGCCGCCGTACCTCCTCGACCCCGATGGGGGGGCGGCGGCTTCGCGCCTCGTCGCAGGCACCACCGACATCGCCCGCCGGCTCGCTCCGCTCCTCGACGCCGACGAGCCATCGGTCGAGCGGATCCTGACCGAGGTGGGGGAGGCCTATCGCAACCTGCGGGTGGTCGCGAAGGCCGAGGCGGCCGAGCGGGAAGAGCTGGCCGCCGTGCCCGACGTCGTTGCCACCGCCCCCGAGCTCGACGCCGACATCCATGACCTCGCCGGCCTGCTGCGGCTCGGCATGCTGATCTGGAACTGATCCGGGACCGATCCGGGACCGATCCGGAGCATTCGGGAGTCGCCATGGCAACCGTAACCGACCTTCTCGAGGAGCACACCTCCTACGACGACGCCGTCGTCGGTCACCTGCAGAGGCTGGTGGCGTCGTGGGGGACGCTTTCGGACCTCTGCTTCGCCGACCTACTCCTGTTCGCACCGGTCGACTGGGCGACGGACCGCTTCGTGATCCTCGGGCAGGTCCGGCCCACCACCAATCGAACCCTCCACCTGGACGATCTCGTCGGCAGGGTCGTATCCGAGCAGGAGCGACCTCTCGTCGGCCGGGGATGGCGTCTCGGGGCCGTCGTCGAGGGCGAGATCGACATCACGAGCCGCAACGAACGCGCCCGGATGGTCTGCATCCCCGTCCGCTGGCGAGGCGAGCTGGTCGCGGTGTTGACCCGCGAGTCCGCACTGTCGGTCGGCCGCCGCCCCGGCGAGCTGGAGCGGGCGTACGTCGAAGTCTTCGACCGGCTGGCGAGGATGATCGCCGGCGGGGAGTTCCCGTTCCCCGTCGACGAGGAGGGCGAGGCGCCACGCGTCGGCGACGGCGTCATGGTCCTCGACGCCAGCGGCCGGGTGGAGTTCGCCTCCCCCAACGCCGTCAACGCCCTGCACCGCCTCGGCCTCTACAACTCGATCGAAGGCGCCCGGCTCGACGAGGCCGGTCTGGCGGAGGCCCAGCACGCCGTGGAGGTGGCGTTCGCGCAGGAGCTGCCGGCGTCCCAGGAGGTGATCAAGGGTCCCGACGCCGTGGTGATCATCCGCTGCGTCCCTCTCCTCGACCACGGCAACGTCACCGGTGCATTCGTGCTGCTGCACGACGTCACCGAGTTGCGCCGCCGGGACCGCCTGCTGCTGTCCAAGGACGCTGCCATCCGGGAGGTCCACCACCGGGTCAAGAACAACCTCCAGACCATCTCGTCGCTGCTGCGCCTCCAGGCACGCCGCTTGCCGGCGGGTGCGGGCCGGCACGCGCTCGAGGAAGCCGAACGCCGCGTCCGCTCCATCGCCGTCGTCCACGAGATCCTCTCGCGGGACACCGCCGACCAGGTGCACTTCAACGACATCCTCCCGTCGCTCCTCCGGATGGCCGAGGACCTCGCCTCGACCGACGCACCGCTGCGCATCACGACCCGGGGCGATGCCGGCAACCTCCAGGCCGCCTTGGCGACACCCCTGGCTGTGGTGATCACCGAGCTGTTGCAGAACGCCGCCGAGCACGCCTTCCCCGAGGAGAGAGCCGCATCCGGGGAGCTGCGGGTGGACGTCGAACTGGCCCGGCGGGACCGGGAGCTCTCCGTCACCGTGCGGGACAACGGCGTCGGCCTGCCCCCAGGGTTCCAGATCGAGGAGACCGCGAGCCTGGGCCTCTCCATCGTTCGCAGCCTCATCGGGACCCAGCTGGGAGGGCACATCGACATGCGCACCGACGGGGGGACCGTCGTCGAACTGACCATCCCGCTCGACGTCGTGGACGAGGATCTCGAGCGCCTGTAGGCCGGCGTGGGTGGCGCGAGCCGGCTACGACGCCGCGAGTCGCTGGTGGTTGAGCCAGCTCTTGCGTAGCTTGCGCCGCTCCTCTTCGGAGGTGCCGCCCCAGATCCCTGACTCCTGGTTGGTAGCGAGAGCGAACTCGAGGCAGGCCTGACGTGCCGCGCACTCGTGGCACACGGCCTTCGCCGCCGCGATCTGCTCCAGCGCCAGCCCGGTCGTCCCTACCGGGAAGAACAGATCCGGGTCGGTATCTCGACAGGAGGCTCGCTCGCGCCAATCGTCGAGATCCCACTCGATGCTGCGGCTCCAGGTGAGCGCCAAGGCGTGCCTCCGGGCAGGATTGTGAAAACTTTCACGTACCCGGCTGGCAGCGCGAGCCGTTCACGTGGTGGTGATGTCACTGTATGGCGGGTGTCCCCGAGGTGCAAGGGGGATGGCTTCGGGGTGGCGCGTCGGCGTCGCAGGAGGGGCTGGATGAGCCCGGACCTGACCCACGGGCTCGGAGCGGAGGGGGCGGCGCTGCGGAGTGGAGCGGACGGCCGCCGGCCCGTCTGTGCCTATGGGGCGCCCGGCAGGCGAGCGTGGGGGAGGACCAGCCGCATGGCGTCGGGCACGTAGCGCACGACCAGCCGGTCGACCTCGCCGACATGGTCGCCGTCCACCTGGTAGGGCAGGGGACGGTGGCCGACGAGCTCGATCGCGGCGATGCCCCGGCCGGCGACCACACGCCGGCCGCCGGCCAGGGCACCGCCCCTGATCGCCGACAGGGTGACGCCGAGCAGCGTTGGCAGCCCGATCGACCGGAAGGCGACCACGCCGAGGCCGTCGCCGAGGCGCAGCCCGGGTAGAAGGTCGATGGGGCGTTGGTTGAAGTACGTGTAGGGGCCGGTGTTGAGGCAGATGGCGAACAGGCCCTCGAGCCCGTCGAGCGCAGCGGCGCCGGCCGACCCCACGGCTCCGCCGTTGCCGCCCCCCCCGCCGCTCCCGCCCCCGCCCCCAGCCCCGCCACCGCCGTCTCCTAAGTGCATCGTGAACCACGGCTGCGACCGGTCGACGCCCCGAGCCCACGTCGACACCGCAGCCGTCACGAACACCGCCGAGCCGAGGAAGCGCTTGACGCCCGCCCGCTTCTCCACCTCGGCGACCACGGCGGCGTCGTAGCCGGCACCGACGTGGAACAGGAAGTACCGGCCATTGGCCTGGCCGAGACCGACGGTCGGGAAGTCGCCTGCGGCGAGCGCCGGCAGCAGCTCGCCGGTGGCCTCGATCGGGTCATTGGTCATGCCGAGGCTCCGCGCGAACACGTTTGTGCTCCCTCCGGGTAGCACGGCGAGGGCCGTGCCGGTGCCTACGAGGCCGTTGGCCGCCTCGTTGACGGTCCCGTCGCCCCCGAGCACGACGACGACATCGGCGCCCTCCGTCGCGGCGCCCTGGGCCAGCCGGGTGGCGTGGCCCCGCCGGCTCGTCGAGGCGACGGTCACGGCGTGGTCGGCGGCGAGCGCCTTCTGGATCACCACCCGAGCCCTGGCGGTGACCGACGACGCCGAAGCGTTGACGACGAACAGGATGCGCATGCGGGTCCCCGGCCTACTGGACACGCCGGCTCCGGCCGCTTGTCAGGAGGACTCTGCCGACGTGCGGAGCTGGGCGACGCTGCGGGCGAGCAGCCGGGACACGTGCATCTGGGAGATGCCGAGCCGGGCGGCGATCTCCGACTGGGTGAGGCCGTCGAAGAAGCGGAGGTGGAGGATGAGCCGCTCCCGCTCGGGGAGCTGGCGGAGGAGGGGGGAGAGGGTGGCCCGGCGCTCAGCGTCCTCGATCTCCGGGTCGTCGGCACCGATGCGCGAGCCGAGGGTTTCACTCTCGCTCTCCCCGGAGAGGGGGGCGTCGAGCGAGGCGAACCGGTAGGCCTGGCCGGCTTCGAGGGCCTCGAGGACTTCCTCTTCGGAGACCTCGACCTCGGCCGCCAGCTCGGCGATGGTGGGTGAGTGGCCGAGCTCCTGGCCGAGAGTGGCGACCACCTTGCCGAGGCGAAGGTAGAGCTCCTGCATACGCCGGGGCGCCCGGATGGCCCAGCCCTTGTCCCGGAAGTGGCGCTTCAGCTCGCCGACGATGGTGTGGGTGGCGTAGGTGCTGAACTCGACACCCCGGGTGGGGTCGAAGCGGCCGACCGCTTTCAACAGTCCCAGCGACGCCACTTGAACCAGGTCGTCGAGCGGCTCTCCGCGGTTGGCGAACCGGCGGGCGAGGTACTCGGCGAGGCCCAGGTGGGCGGCGACGAGCTCGTCGCGCAACGCCACGTCGCCCGTCCGGGCGTACTCGACGAACTTGGTCCGCAGCTCGCCGCGCTCCGACGGTGTGGGGGTCACGGCGCCAGGGCGTCGTGGCGACGCTTGACGAGCCGGAACGTCGGTCCGCCGTCCGATGCCTGCAGGTCGTGCTCGTCGACCAGTGCGTGGAGGATGACCTCGGAGAGCTCGGACAGGCCGGCCTTGCCGTCGGGGCCGTGGAAGTGACCTCGGCCCTCCACCACGAGGCTGTCGGTGTCGAGCACGTAACGGATGGCCACGGTGCCTTCCCTGCCCCCGCTCCCGGTGAGCCCGTAGCACAGCTCGTCGATCGCCAGACGTAGGTCCTCGACCTCGTCGAAGGTGAACCCGAGGCGGCTGGCCAGCCCGGCGGCGGTCACGCGAGCGAGCCGGAGGTACTCCGGCCTTGCCGGTACCACCAGCCGTACCTCGTCCTCGCTCGTGGCCACCGGCTCCTCCTTCGGGTTGGTGTGGGCTGGCTACCCGCAATCGGCTCGGACGTCACGGGGCGGACGTCACGGGGCGGACGTCACGGGGCGGACGTCACGGGGCGGGCACGGCGCTGGCGGGAGGGACGAGGGAGCCGCGCCCAGGGGCGTCAAGTGGTGAAGGGTCACCGGCGTACGGGAGACTACGCGGCATGAACGTCGTCGTCTGCACCAAGCAGATCCCCGACCCGGCCAACCCAGGCCAGCTGTCGCCCGACACGCACACGCTCGTGCGGGAGGGGAAGCTGATACTGGACGACTCCGACGCCTACGGCGTGGAGCTGGGTCTCCAGCTCGTCGAGGCGGCGGGGGGTGAGGTGATGCTGGTGTCGATGGCACCCCACGCCGAGGTCTCGGGTTTGCGGACGGCGCTCGCGATGGGAGCGGCGAAGGCGATCCTCGTCTCGGACGAAGCATTGGTCGGCTCGGACGCGCTGTCGACGGCGAAGGTGCTGGCCGCCGCGATCCGCCGCACCGACCCGGATCTGATCATCGCCGCCACCGAGTCAACGGACGGCTACACGGGGACGCTGCCCGTGCAGCTCGCCCAGTTGCTCGACCTTCCCTCGGTCACCTTCGCCAAGAGGCTCAGCGTCGCTGACGGCAAGGTGAGGGCAGACCGCCAGACCGAGTCCGGCTACGACGAGGTGGAGTCCCCCCTGCCGGCGGTGGTGACGGTGACAGCGGGGGTGGTGGAGCCCAGGTACCCGTCGTTCAAGGGGATAATGTCGGCCAAGAACAAGCCGATCGAGCAGCTCTCGCTGGCCGATCTAGGCATCGACCCGTCGGCGGTGGGATGGGCGGGCGCCCGCCAGGAAGTGGTTTCGGTGGTGTCCGCCGAGGCCCGCACGGGTGGCGAGATCGTGGTGGACGACGGCGACGCCCATGAGCGGATCGTGGCCTTCCTCGAGCAGCTGAAGGTGATCTAGTGGACAGGATCTGGGTTGTCGTCGATCGCGCCGGCGAGCGGGTTGCGCCTCTCTCGCTGGAGTTGTTGACCAAGTCGAAAGACCTCGCCGATCAGGTCGAGGGCGTCACCTGGGGCGACGGCGCCCAACTGGCAGCCGAGGCCGGCTCTTACGGAGCTGCCCTGCTCCATACGGTCGGGGATCTCGGAGGGAGGCTGCCGGGGCCAGCGGTGGCGGCGGCGATGGCGGCGCGCATCGAGGCCGGCGACGCTCCTGATGCCGTCCTCGTGCCCCACAATTACGACGGGCGTGACATCGCCGGGCGCCTATCGGCGCTGATCGATCGCCCGGTGCTGACCAATGTCGTGGGGTTGACCGACGCCGACGGGCTGCGGACCCAACACCCCGTCTTTGGGGGGAGCGAGATCCTCACCGCCCGCTTCACCGGCGATGGCCCTGGGATATACGTGGTGCGGACCAAGTCGTTTGCCGCCGAGGACTCCGGCGGGGCGGCCGCCGACGTCGACGTGTGGGCGGTCCCCCAACTGGGAGCGGCCGACGCGGTGAGGGTCGTCGACCGCCACGTGGAGGAACGCGAGGGGCCCAAGCTCGACGAGGCAGCCGTGGTGGTCTCCGGTGGCCGCGGTCTGGGCCAGGCGGATGCCTACCGTATGATCGAGGAGCTCGCGAAGCTCCTCGGCGGGGCGGCCGGCGCGAGTCGTGCCATCGTCGATGCCGGTTGGGTGCCGTACTCGCACCAGGTGGGCCAGACCGGCAAGACCGTCAAGCCCACGGTGTACATCGCTGCGGGCATCTCCGGCGCAACTCAGCACATGGTCGGCATGAAGGGCGCCAACAACATCATCGCCATCAACAAGGACCAGGAGGCGCCGATCTTCTCGATCGCCGACCTCGGCGTCGTCGGCGACGTCAACAAGGTGCTGCCCAAGCTCATCGAGGCGTTGCGGGCCCGGTCCTAGATGGTTACACGAGCGGCCACGGGTACGGCCGCTCGGTCAGCGGCTCGGGAAGGCGTCGCCGTCGGAGCAGCCGGTCGGCCCGCGCCACGACCGCGTCGGTCTCTGCCGGGCTCAGCCATCGACCGAGGGTGTCGGAAGGTCCGCCCGCCACCAGGGCCGCCAGGTCGTCGAGGATGTCGTCGGCGATCGCCTCGCCCGCCCAGTCCCAGATCACCGTCCGCAACTTGGGGTTCTCGTGGAAGCACAGACCATGGTCGATGCCCCACACGTGCCCGTCGGCGTCGACCAGGCAGTGCCCTCCCTTGCGGTCGGCGTTGTTGGCCACCACGTCGAACACCGCCATCCGCCGCAGCACCCCGTGGTACCGCCCGTCCTCCAGGAGCGTGAAGTAGTGCTGCTCGAAGTCAGCCCGGACGAAGCGCTGCAGGGAACCGACGCCGAGGGGCGCATCCGGCCGCTCGACGGTCTCCGGGACCAGCCCCCACCCGAGCTGCTCCGACAGCTCGAAGGCGGCGATCTCCCGCCGGTAGAGGCCGCCGGGGAAGTCCCACAACGGCCGCTCAGCGCGCAGCGGTTTGTAGATGGCGGCCAGCTCCGGAGTGCCGTCCTCGGCGACGGTGCCGACCGAGCAGAGGAACGTGCCGTTGCTGCTCCACGGCATGCGACCCTCGATCTCGAGCCGTCCGCAGGCCAGCACGGTCAGAGCGTCGGGGGTCGGTGGCCGTTCGTCCGAGGGCATGAGTGTCCCGCCGGGTCGAGCGGAAAGCCGCACCAGGGGCACGGCGGGCGCCCCGCCTCGACCAGCTCCTCGCCTCGCTGGATGAGGGACGCGGCCTGTTCCCGGGTGATACGCACCCGCGCGACAGCGCCCGGGTCGTCGTCGTCCACGAGCTCCTCGGCGACAACCAGGATCCGGTCGAGGTCGTGGTCGTAGGACAGCTGCATGCCACCCACCGCCCACGCCGGTTCCGCCGGCTCAGCCAGCTCGGCCGCCGGCGGGATGGCCCCCGGGGCGGGAAGGTCGGACAGGAGCTCGGCCAGCGCCCGGGTCAGCACGGCTACCTGCTGCTTCTCGACCTTGAGCGTCAACGTCAGCGAGGCGTCGGCGACCTGGAGGTAGAAGGTGCGCTGGCCGGGCTCGCCGACGGTGCCGACGGTCACGCTCCCGGCGTCGTGGACGTCGAAGGACTCGCTCACGACGGCCGGAGCTCGCCGAGCGAGCCAGTCGAGTTGACGGCGAGGACGGTCGGCCCGGTCGTGGCGTAGCTGATCGCCGTGACAGAGCACGGTGACACGACGATCCGCTGGAACAGGTCGAGGTGCGTACCCAACGCGTCGGCGACGAGTGCCTTGATCGGATCGGCGTGGGAAACGGCGACGACCGCCTCACCGTGGTGGCGGCGGCACAGCCCGTTGACGGTCTCGATCATGCGCGCCTGCATGCCGGCGAAGGACTCGCCGCCGGGGAACGTGAAGCCGCTCGGGTAGCGCTGCACCGTCGTCCACTCGGGCAGCTTCGAGAGGTCCTTCAACGCCGATCCGGTCCAGGCACCGAAGTCGCATTCGAGCAGTCCCCGCTCGGGCACGACGCGCAGTCCGAGGGAGCGGGCGATCGGCGCGGCTGTCTTCCGGGTGCGCTCGAGCGGCGAGGCGTACACGGCGGTGACCCGAGGGCGCTGCGGGCCGCTCCGGCGGCGCGCGCGGCGCTGC
>JAJZJY010000039.1 GCA_021809885.1 Actinomycetes bacterium | reverse complement strand
GGAGGCTTGCAGGGTGGCGGCTTGCAGGCTGCGGGGCGGGTAGCCACCACCTGGCGCCGCGCGTTGGGCAACATGGCGGGGTGCGGCGGCTTCCTACTCTGACCGGGCGTCCGCCCCGGGGCGTCCCGTGACGCAGCTGCTCCGTGGCGGACACGTCGCCGGCGATGCCGACGAGACCGGGGGCCGCACCGCCACGGTGGGCGAGCCCCGCCGGACGGGGCCGCCCAGCTGGCAGCGGCTCACCCAGCCGGACGTCGTCGTAACGGCCCTCGTGGTCGCGGCCTGCACGGTCTTCGTCTTCGTCCAGCTCGAGCCGGGCCAACTGTTCCGCAACACCACGCCTGCCGGCGGTGACATGGGGGCCCACGTGTGGCTGCCGGCATTCCTGCGGCGCGTGCTGCTGCCACGCGGACAGCTCCTCGGCTGGACGATGGACTGGTACGCGGGCTTCCCGGCCCTCACCTACTACTTCCCCCTGCCGGCGTGGGCCATCGCCCTGCTCAGCTTCGTGATCCCCTACAACGTGGCGTTCAAGCTCGTCACCGCCGTCGGGTTGGTCACCCTTCCCCTCGCGTGCTGGGCCCTCGGCCGCTTGGCGCAGATGCGCTTCCCCGGCCCGGCCTGCCTGGCGGCGGCGGCCGTGCCATACCTCTTCAATCGGGACTTCACGATCTACGGGGGCAACATCGCTTCGACGATGGCGGGGGAGTTCTCCTTCTCCATCAGCCTGGCCTTCGCCGTCCTGTTCTGCGGGCTGGTAGCGAGAGGGCTCCGCACCGGGAAGGGGGGCATCCTCGCTGCGTTGGTGATGACCGCCTGCGGGCTGTCCCACATCCTGCCCCTGCTCTTCGCCATCGGCGGGTCACTCGTGCTCCTCCTGCTGCAACTCACTCCCCGCCGGCTGGTCTGGCTGGCGACAGTGGGCGTCACGGGCGGCCTCCTGCTGGCGTTCTGGGCCTTCCCGTTCTACGTCCGCCTCCCGTACGCCACCAACATGGGCTACGGGAAGATCACGACCTACCTTGCCACGCTGTTCCCGAAGGGCGACATCTGGCTCTTCGTCCTGGCTGCTGTCGGGGCCACGCTCTCCTTCGCCCGCTCCAACCTCGTCGGCCGTTGGCTCACGCTCATGGCGGCGCTCACGGTGCTCGTCTTCCGCTTCGCCCCTTCCGACCGGCTGTGGAACGCCCGATCGCTGCCCTTCTGGTTCCTGTGCCTCTACCTGCTGGCCGGCGTGGCCTTCGCCGAAGCCGGGACCGGGATCTCCGAGGCCGTGGGCAGCTGGTGGTCCCGCCGGCCGGCGGGCTCCACCGGGACCCGGGCGGCGGTCGGCGCCGGTTCGCTCGGGACCGCCTGGCGACTGGTGTGGGTTCCGGTGGTCACGCTCCTCGTGGCCCTGATCTGGGTGGGCTACCCGCTGCGCATCCTGCCCTTCGGGACGGTCACTCGCAACGGCAACTACTCCTGGCTCGGCATGACGAGCTCCGACAACTCCTACGTCCCCGACTGGGTGCACTGGAACTACAGCGGCTACCAGGCCGCCGGCAAGTCCGGCCGCCAGGCGTACTTCGCCATCATCCGGACCATGCGCCACATCGGCGTGACCAACGGGTGCGGTCGCGCCATGTACGAGTACGAGCCGGCGCTCAACGACATGGGAACGCCGGACGCGCTCATGCTCCTGCCCTACTGGACCAACGGCTGCATCGCCACCATGGAAGGGCTGTACTACGAGTCGTCGGCGACCACACCGTTCCATTTCCTGAACAGCGCCGAGCTGTCGGTGCAGCCATCCAACCCGATGCGCGGCCTCGACTACCCGTCGGCGCCCAACGTCACGGAAGGGATCAAGCACCTGCAGATGTTCGGGGTGCGCTACTACCTGGCCGTCAGCCCGTCCATCCAGCGGCAGGCCGCCGCCAACCCGAGCCTGCGCCTGCTGGCGTCGGTCGGCCCCTTCCCGATGCCGCTCAGCAACGGTACGACGCAGGAGCAGACCTGGAAGGTCTACAGGGTCCTCGACTCGCCGCTCGTCCAGCCACTCGCCAACCAGCCCGTCGTCGTCCCCGGGACGATGCGGACGGCTACGTCCTGGCTCCACCTCGCCCAGGGCTGGTACCTCGACCCGCGCCGCTGGGATGTGTTCCTGACCGCGAGCGGTCCGCGGTCGTGGGCGCGGGTGACACCCGCGAACACGTCCCCTCCGGTCCACCCCGAGCCACCGGTCGCCGTCAGCCACGTCCGGCTCCACGAGGAGTCGGTGTCGTTCGACGTGAACCGAACCGGCGTGCCGATGCTGGTGAAGGTCTCGTATTTCCCCAACTGGCAGGTGCGCGGTGCCGCAGCGGTGTACAGGGCCACGCCCAACCTGATGGTGGTCGTCCCTACGGCAACGCATGTGACCCTCACCTACGGGAGCACCCCGGTCGATTGGACCGGAAGGGGCATGACCCTGCTCGGAGTCATCGCTCTCATGGGCATGTGGTGGCTGCCGCGGCGCCGGCGTCGTCGCCTCCGCGGCGCCGGTGTGGGGGTGGGGAGCGGGACGTTCCGCCCCGGCGGCGAGGACACGGGAGGCGGCCCGGCGCACTCCCGGCGCCGGCGACCCCTGGTCGGACCTCCCGAGGACCCCGAATTCTGGGGTGGCGCAGCGCGGACGAGAAGGCCGCCGGGAGCCGGCGGGGGCGCGATGCCGGGTGGCGACGGTGCGGTGCCGGGTGGCGCCGGCGCGGCGGGAGAGACGACCGCTTCGCCTCCTGGCTGGCGGCCGCCGCAACACCCGACGGACCCGCCCGATCCCGCTACTGAGGACATCGACTGACGTCACCCCCGGGAGGCGCCATGGCCGCCCACGGACCTATCAATGGTCAGGTGGCTACACCCGAGGCGGGTGTCCCGGGTCGTCCCTCACCCTCTACAGTGCTGGGCGTCATGCCGAGGCTCGACGCGATCTTCAAGGCCTACGATGTCCGGGGGACCGTCCCCGACCAGCTCGACCCTACGATCGCCCGTGCCGTCGGGGGTGCCTTTGCCCGGTTCAGCAAGGCGCCTGCGATCGTGGTGGGCCGGGATATGCGCCCTTCCGGACCAGAGCTGGTCGACGCCTTCGCGTCCGGCGCCACCGAAGCCGGCGCCGACGTCGTCCTCCTCGGGCTCACCTCGACCGACGAGCTGTACTACGCGTCCGGGGCACTGGATGCCCCCGGAGCGATGTTCACCGCGTCCCACAACCCGGCCCAGTACAACGGGATCAAGCTCTGCCTGGAGGGCGCCCGCCCGGTGGGATCCGAGTCCGGGCTCGCCGCCATCCGGGCCGACGTCGAGGCGCAACTGCGGGGCGACAGCAGCCCGCCCGCCGGCCCTGCCCAGCTGGGATCGGTGAGCCAGCGCGACGTGCTCGCCGACTATGCAGCCAAGGTGCGGTCTTTCGCCGCCCTGGACCGGCTGCGCCCGCTGAGAGTCGTCGCCGACACCGCCAACGGTATGGGCGGCCTGGTGGTGCCCGCTGTTTTCGACGGCCTCCCCTTCGACCTCGAGGTCCTCTTCGGCGAGCTCGACGGCACGTTCCCCAACCATCCCGCCGACCCCATCCAGCCTGCCAACCTGGTGGCGCTCCGTGACCGTGTGACGGCCACGGGTGCCGACATCGGGCTCGCCTTCGACGGCGACGCCGACCGGTGCTTCCTCGTGGACGACAGCGGCGAACCTGTATCAGGCTCAACGACTACCGCCATGGTGGCCAAGTCGATGCTCGACAAGCACCCCGGGGCGACGATCCTGTACAACCTCATCTGCTCCAAGGCCGTCCCCGAGATCGTACGGGAGAGCGGTGGTACACCGATCCGCACCCGCGTCGGCCATTCGTTCATCAAGGGGGTCATGGCGGAGACGGGCGCGGTGTTCGGCGGCGAGCACTCAGGCCACTACTACTTCGCCGACAACTATCGAGCCGACTCCGGTTGCATAGCGGCTTTGGTAGTGCTCGAGATGCTGTCCACCGCCGGCCGCCCCCTGTCGGATCTCCGGCGTGAGTTCGAACGCTACTCCGGCTCCGGGGAGATCAATACGAAGGTCACCGACCCGCTGGCTGTGATCGAGGCCGTCGCCGCCCACTTCGGAGAGGCTGCGCCGGATGCCGCGCAGGACCGGACCGACGGGCTCACCGTCGACCTCGGGTCCTGGTGGTTCAACCTCCGGCCCTCCAACACCGAACCGCTCCTCCGGCTCAACGTCGAGGCCGACACTGACGAGGAATGCGCCGCACGGGCCGACGAAGTGACCTCGCTGCTCCAGGAGCTGCCGTAACCATGCCGCTCGATCCACTCCTCCTCGAGATCCTCGCCTGCCCGGAGGACAAGGGTCCGTTGCTCTACTTCCCGGACGAGAGCTCTCTCTACAACCCTCGCCTCCGCCGGCGTTACGACGTGCAGGACGACATCCCGGTGATGCTCGTGGACGAGGCCGAAACCGTGACTGACGACGAGCATGCCCGTCTCATGGCCAAAGCCGAGCGGGAAGGCATCAATCCCACCTTCCCCGAGGGCACGGACTGATGGCGGTCCTCGACACCGTCGGCATGTTCGATCTCGCCGCCACGTGGCCGGAACAGGTTGCGGCCGCAGCTGCCGCCTCCACCGGCCTCGAGGGCCTGCCCGACGCGGACGCCGTAGAGCAGGTTGTCGTGCTCGGGATGGGCGGCAGCGGCTTCACCGGCGACGTGGTCAACGCCGTGGCTTCCCCGCTGGTGCCCGTGCCAGTGCTGGTCGTCAAGTCGTACGAGTGCCCCGCCTTCGTCGGTGACAACACCCTGGTCTTCGCTGTCTCCGCGTCCGGCAACACCGAGGAGACGATCCAGGCGGCGTCCGACGCAGCCGTCGCTGGCGCACACGTGGTGGTCGTCACCGGCGGCGGTGAGCTCGCCCATCTGGCGACGAGTTGGGGCGCTCCCCTGGTGACCATCCCGGCGAACATCCCGCAGCCCCGCGCCGCGCTCGGGTCGATGGCGATCCCACCGCTCGTGGTACTGGAGGATATCGGTCTCTTCCGGGGTGCCTCGTACTGGATCAGCGAGGCGGTGGAACAGTTGAAGCGACGCCGGGACGAGCTCTCCGTGGCGGGAGACGCCAGCGCCGCCGCCGAGGTGGCGCGCCTCATCGGGGCATCCATCCCGGTCATCCACGGCGGTGGGGCTGTGGGCGCCGCCGCCGCCGGGAGGTGGCGGACGCAGGTCAACGAGAACGCCAAGCGGCTCGCCTTCTCGTCCCCCCAGCCGGAGCTGTGCCACAACGAGGTGTGTGGCTGGGTGCCCCCCGACGGCGCCGTGTCTGCCGGGTTCACGGCGGTGGAACTGCGCCACGACGGCGAGCACCCCCAGGTGAGCCGTCGCTTCGAGCTGGTGCGAGAGATCCTGCTCCGCTCCGGCACCGAGGTGGTGGAGATCCGCGCTGACGGCGACGGTGACCTCGCCCAGTTGCTCGACCTGGTCATGTTCGGCGACTACGTGTCGCTCTGGCTGGCCGTAGACGCCGGCGTCGATCCCGGACCGGTCCCTGTTCTCGCCGACCTGAAGCAGCAGCTGACTGCCTGACCGCGGGCACCCGTATAGTCTCGTGCCAGGCCCCAGCGGGTCTGTGGTTGCAAATCGAAGCCAGTCGCAGGCGAAACGATCCACGTAAGGCGACTCGTGGTCGCCGAGCACGGTGCGGTTTAGAGGTAAGCCCTGCCCGCCGAGGGACCACCGTGGCCCCCGGTGGAGACGGCCCGACGTGGGGTCACCGGTTGTGTTGGGCGCGAGCCGCCACCGCCGGCCCATCACGGTCGCAGCAGGCGGGTGTGGGGACGAAGACCAGGTCAGCCGCTGGGGCCTTCTCACCTCACCGTGACTGATCCACTCGGGCTGCCCCGCGGGCACTACCGTGAGCGGACGTGAGCATCGCCGGTGCAGAGCCCGACGAGGTCATCCGGGTGCTGATCGCAGACGACCAGGCGCTCTTCCGGCGTGGGCTGTTCGTGGTGTTGGCCGGCGAGGAACGCATCAAGGTCGTTGCGGAGGCCGACAACGGCGAGGACGCCGTCGCCCGCGCCGAGCAACTCGCACCCGACGTGGTCCTCATGGACGTCCGCATGCCCCGCCTCTCCGGCATCGAGGCTGCCAGGCAGGTCCGGGACCTGGTGCCCACGACCAAGATCCTGATGCTCACTGTGAGTGACGAAGAGGACGATCTCTACGAGGCGATCAAAGCCGGGGCCAACGGCTACTTGCTCAAGGAGATCTCCGTCGAGGAGGTGGCTGAGGCCATCCGCGCTGTCGTGCAGGGCCAGTCCCTCATCTCGCCGTCAATGGCCTCGAAACTCCTCAACGAGTTCAACGCCCTGGCCCGGAGAGCGGCCCAGCAGGAGCAGGTGTCGGCACCTGTGCTCACCGCCCGGGAGCTCGAGGTGCTGAAGCTCGTCGCACGCGGCCTGTCCAACCGGGAGGTCGCCGAAGGGTTGTTCATATCCGAGAACACGGTGAAGAACCACGTGCGGAACATCCTGGAGAAGCTTCACCTCCACTCACGCATGGAGGCGGTGATGTACGCCGTCCGGAAGCGGCTCCTCGACCCACACCACCCCGAAGAGTAGTCCGTCGGCCGCTTTGCGTGACGGTCCGAGGTGTTGGAGCCGTCCTTGAAGCTGGAATCGCGCGCAGCAGCCCCAAGCGCGCGCACAGACGACGCCATTCGGTCGGCTGTGCGCGCGGTTGTGCTCGATGCGCGCGGAAAGGCGCCGGGCGGGGGTGCGGTGGAGGCGGTGGAGGTGCGGTGGGGGGGTGAGCGCCGGTGGGGGCGGTGGGGCGGGGGGGGGGGGGGGGGGGGGGGGGGGGGGGGGGGGGGGGGGGGGGGGGGGGGGGGGGGGGGGGGGGGGGGGGTGAGCGCCGGTAGGGGCGGCGGGCTCAGCGCCGCTTCCACAAGGTCGCCACGGCGTTGCCGGCGACGACGCGGAAGTCGGGCTGGAGGGAGTGCAGCAGGGCGCGTCCGGGGGCGTCGGGGAGCACGGTCGGCAGGAACAGGTACTGCACCTGGCCGGCGAAGGGCAGGCGCTTGCCTTCCTCGTTGTAGAGCCCCCAGTACTGCGCGGCGAACGGTGTCGGCCACTGGTAGCAGCGCAGCCGGTGGTCGACGTGGGGCACGTAGTTGTAGTAGGCGGAGACGACGGCGCCGGCCGGCAGGTCACGGCGGATGGCGTTGATGGCGGCGACCTGCGGGCTCGAGGGCGACCAGTGGGGGTAGGTCTGGCGCGACCACGGCGCCAACCCCCACAACGTCCCGCACAGGAGGGCGCAGGCGAACGAGACGCCGGCGAAGAACACCCGCCGGCGGGGGGTCCGCAGCCGGGAGACCGCCCACACGGTGCCGAGCGCCAGCACCGGCTCGATGGCGAGGCTGTAGTGGTACTGGATCTCCTGCATGTAGGGGAAGGTGCTGATGAAGTTCTCGAGGAAGTTGAGCACCCCGATCAGCGCCACCTCGGGGGCGAGCAGCCACACCCACCCGAACGACGACCCGAGCTGCCACAGGTACCACAGCTGGTTCCCGGAGCGGATGTACCGCCACAGGCGCAGCGGGTGGGTGAGGGTGGTCGTCACGAGCCCGCCGGCCCCTCCGAACGGCAGCCGGTTCAGGTAGAACCCCATGTCCCCCAGCAGGAGCCGGATGACCACGAGGTAGTCGAGGGCCATCGAGGCGAGGGCACCGACCACGATGCGGGCTCCCCAGCGCCAGTTCCGCCGGGCAGCGACCCACACGCCGAGGGGGACCATCAGCAGGGCCGTGTCCTCCTTCACGAGCAGCCCGAGCACGACGCCCACCGCCAGCAGGCGCCCGTTGCCCACCACGGCGGCGTACACGGCCAGCGACATGGCCAGCACGAGGAAGCACTCGGGATGGAACTGCTCCAGGTTGCCGTACTGCAGCGCCGGGTTGAGCAGGAAGGCGGCGGTGAGCAAGGTGGCGATCGGGGTGCTGTCAGTGAGCCGGCGGCCCAGTAGGTAGACGGGGACGGCGGCGCCGGCGATGAGCGCTGCCTGCAGCACGAGCAGCGTCTGGGCGTAGGGGGCGATCCAGTAGAGCGGCACCGCGAGGAGCAGCACGAAGTTGGTGTGATCGCCCCACAGGTTGCGGCCCATCACGGTGACGAACGGGGCGTGGAAGCGGCTCAGCAGCCATACTCCCTGGTCGAAGATGCCGAGGTCGTAGCCGCCCGTCCCGTAACCGTCGTTGACGGCGACGCTCAGGTGGGTGAACCACACGAAGTAGGCGACGACGAGGGCGCCGGCAGGCACGTGGGACCAGATGGGCGCCGACGCTCGATGGGACGAAAGAGCGACCCGTCGCCTCCCCTCCACGAGCTGCCCTTGCACCGCCCGAAGGTTAGGGGGGGCTGGTCCGGAACGGGGGACGGCCACCGGTACCATGACCGTTCATGAGCATCTTCACCAGAGTCCTGCGCGCCGGTGAAGGCAAGAAGGTACGGGCTCTGCAGTCCCTGGTCCCCGACATCAACGCCCTCGAGCCCGAGGTCGAAGCGCTGTCGGACGAGGCCCTGGCGCACAAGACGGTCGAGCTCCGGGAGCGCCTGGCTCAGGGCGAGGACTTGAACGACCTGCTCCTGGAGGCGTTCGCTGTCACCCGGGAGGCAGCCCGGCGCGTCATCGGCCAGCGCCACTTCGACGTCCAGCTCATGGGAGGGGCGGCCCTGCACTTCGGCTGGATCGCCGAGATGAAGACCGGAGAGGGCAAGACGCTCGTCTCGACACTACCGGTCTACCTGAACGGCCTGGCCGGCAACGGGGTCCATGTCGTCACCGTCAACGACTACCTGGCCCGGCGGGACGCCGAGTGGATGGGGCAGATCCACCGCTTCCTCGGGCTGTCGGTCGGGCGGGTCAGCCCCGAGATCGACGGGTGGGACGAGAAGAAGGCGGCCTACGACGCCGACGTCACCTACGGGACCAACACCGAGTTCGGCTTCGACTACCTCCGGGACAACATGGCCCGCTCCCTCGAGCACATGGTCCAGCGCGGCCACCACTACGCCATCGTCGACGAGGTCGACTCGATCCTGATCGACGAGGCCCGCACGCCGCTCATCATCTCCGGTCCCTCCGACGAGTCGGCCCGGCTGTACTACCAGTTCGCCGGGATCGCCCGCAGCCTGGTCCGGGACCGGGACTACGAGGTCGACGAGGAGAAGCGGACGGTCGCCCCGACCGAGGAGGGCATCGAGCGGGTCGAGAAGGCCCTCGGGATCGACAACCTCTACGACCTCGTCTCCTCCAACTACGTCCACCAGCTGACCAAGGCCCTGCAGTCCAAGGAGCTGTACAAGCGGGACAAGGACTACATAGTCGCCGACGGCGAGGTGAAGATCGTCGACGAGTTCACCGGCCGGGTCCTGGAGGGCCGGCGGTGGTCCGACGGCCTGCACCAGGCGGTGGAGGCCAAGGAGCGGGTGCAGATCAAGGAGGAGAACCACACCTGGGCGACCGTCACCCTCCAGAACTACTTCCGCATGTACGAGAAGCTCGCCGGCATGACGGGCACGGCCGAGACGGAGGCCTCCGAGTTTGCCAGCACCTACGAGCTTCCCGTGGTGCCGATCCCCACCAACATGCCGATGGTCCGGGAGGACCACGCCGACCTCATCTACAAGTCGGAGGCCACGAAGTTCGCAGCGGTTGTCGAGGACATCGCCGAGCGCCACGAGAAGGGCCAGCCGATCCTCGTGGGCACGGCGTCGGTGGCCAAGTCGGAGGTCCTCTCGGAGCTGCTGGGCCGCCGGGGCATCCCTCACCACGTGCTCAACGCCAAGCAGCACGCCCGGGAGGCGTTGGTCGTTGTGCAGGCGGGCCGGCTCGGCGCGGTGACGGTCGCCACCAACATGGCTGGCCGGGGCGTGGACATCCTCCTCGGCGGCAACCCCGAGGGGCTGGCCGCCCAGGAGGTCGCCGCCTCCGGGGTCGACCCGGCGAGCGACGAAGGCCGCGCCCGGCACCGGGAGCTGCTGGAGAAGTTCACCGAGGAGTGCCGGGCGGAGGGAGAGCGGATCCGCGAGCTCGGCGGGCTGTACGTGCTCGGTTCGGAGCGACACGAGAGCAGGCGGATCGACAACCAGCTGCGCGGCCGTTCGGGCCGCCAGGGGGATCCGGGTGAGAGCCGCTTCTTCCTTTCGGTCGAGGACGAGCTCATGCGGCTGTTCGCCACCGGGGCGATGTCGTGGGTGATGAGCCGGGCCCTGCCCGATGACGTGCCCATCGACTCCAAGCTCGTCACCCGCTCCATCGAGAAGGCCCAGAACACCGTCGAGGCCCGCAACGCCGAGATCCGCAAGGACGTCCTCAAGTACGACGAGGTGATGAACGAGCAGCGCAAGGTCATCTACGCCCGGCGCATGCAGATCCTCGAGGGAGAGGACCTGCGCGCCCGGACCGTCGACGTGGCCTCCTCGGCCCTCGACAGCATCGTCGGCGCCCACTGCATCGACGAGTTCAAGGAGGACTGGAACCTCGACGGCCTGCTCGGCGAGGCGCGCCAGTACTACCCGACGCAGCTGAGCGTCGAGGACCTCGCCGAGTGCACGACCGCCGACCAGATCTACGAGCGCCTCGCCGGCGAGGCCATCTCCTACTACGAAGAGCGCGAGCGGTCGATGCCGGGCGGGGAGGCGACGATGCGCGACCTCGAGCGGGAGGTGATGCTGCAGCTGGTCGACCAGAAGTGGCGCATCCACCTCTCGGAGATGGACTACCTGCGGGAGGGCATCAACCTGCGGGCGATGGGGCAGCAGGACCCGCTCGTCGCGTGGCAGCGCGACGGCTACGAGATGTTCGGGCAGCTGATGTCGAGCATCGACGACGACTACGTCAAGATCGTCATGCACGCCCAGGTCGTGCTCCAGCCCGTCCCGGGGGAGGAGTCCCCCGAGCTCGCCGGCGCCACCTACCTGGCGGCCGGCGACCCTGTGGAGGGGGCGGTGGGGATCGAGCGGGCGGCACTGGCCGGCCCCGCACCCGGCGAGGAGATCCAGTTCGCCTCCGACGACGACGTGGCCCGGGCGCGCGCCGGCACGCCGGCGGGGCCCGATGTCGACCAGCCGGTGGTGAAGGACGCCGTCTGGGACCATGTCGGGCGCAACGATCCGTGCCCGTGCGGCAGCGGCAAGAAGTTCAAGTTCTGCCACGGACGCTGACGCGTGGCTGACTGGAGCGACGAGTTGCGGCGCGCCCGCAAGCGCCTGGAGGAGGCCGAGGGGTACCTCGACCTGGCAGGCCTGCGCCGCCGCCGGACCGAGCTCGAGGTGGAGATGGGCCGGCCCGACCTCTGGGAGGACACCTCCCGCGGCCAGCGGGTGAGCCGCGAGTACGGGCAGGTCAACGCTGACGTCGAGCTGCTCGACGGCCTCGAGGCCAGGCTCGCCGACGTCGATACGCTCCTCGAGCTCCTGCGGGAGGCCGACGCCGAGGAGGCTGCGGCGCTCGGGGTGGAGGCGGGAGACGAGCTGGCGCGGGCGGGGGCGGAGCTGGACCGCCTCGAGTTGCGGTCCCTCTTCACGGGGGACCACGACGAGGGCGACGCGGTCTGCGAGATCCACGCCAAGGACGGCGGCACCGACGCCCAGGACTGGGCGGAGATGATGCTGCGCATGTACCAGCGCTGGGCGGACCGGCGGGGCTTCGAGGTCGAGCTGGACGAGGTGAGCCCGGGGCAGGAGGCGGGGATCCTGTCGGCGACGTTCATCATCCGTGGCCGCTACGCCAACGGCCTCCTCGCGTCCGAGCGGGGCGTCCACCGGCTGGTGCGGATGTCACCCTTCGACGCCCAGGCGCGCCGCCAGACGAGCTTCGCCACGTTCAGCGCCGTGCCGTTCCTGGAGGAGGCGGGGGAGGTGGGGATCGACGAGAAGGACCTTCGCATCGACACCTACCGGTCCCAGGGTGCCGGCGGCCAGCATGTCAACGTGACGGACTCGGCCGTGCGCATCACCCACCTGCCCACAGGCATCGTCGTCGCCGTGCAGAACGAGCGCAGCCAGTTCCAGAACAAGGCCAAGGCCATGCAGATCCTGGCCGCCCGGATCGCCGAGCAGGCCCGGGAGGAGCGGGCGGCAGAGATGGAAGCGCTGGCCGGGCCCAAGAAGATGGTGGGGTGGGGCTCCCAGATCCGGTCGTACGTGCTGGCCCCCTACCAGCAGGTGAAGGACCACCGCAGCGACCACGAAACCGGCAACGTGACGGCGGTCCTCGATGGAGACCTCGACCCGTTCATGGAGGCCTACCTCCGGTGGCGGCGGGCCGGTGGTGACGTGGCGGCGGGCTGAGCCGCAGGGGGAGGCTTTCCCTGCGGTGTCCGGGAAGCTACTGTGAGCGTCGGCGTGCGGGCGGAGCGCTCCTCTTTCACCATGATCCGATTCGAGAACGTCACCAAGGCCTACAAAGGCACCACGGTCGCCCTGCGGGACGTGAGCGTCGACATCCAGAAGGGCGAGTTCGTCTTCCTCGTCGGCCCGTCCGGCTCGGGCAAGTCGACGTTCCTCCGCCTCGTCACCAAGGAGGAGGTCTCCGACGCCGGCCGGGTCTGGGTCGCCGGCAAGGAGGTCGGCTCGCTGTCGCCGTTCAAGGTCCCCTACCTCCGGCGCAACATCGGGTGCATATTCCAGGACTTCCGGCTGCTGCCGACGAAGTCCGTGTACGAGAACGTCGCCTTCGCCCTGGAGGTGATCGGCCGCCCCCACCACGTCGTGAGGACCCAGGTGCCCCAGATCCTCGACCTCGTCGGCCTCGGCAAGAAGCTGCGCAACCTCCCCTCGGAGCTCTCCGGCGGTGAGCAGCAGCGGGTTGCAATCGCCCGGGCGTTCGTCAACCGCCCCCTCATCCTCCTGGCCGACGAGCCGACCGGCAACCTCGACCCGAGCACGACCGCCGGCATCATGCGGCTGCTCGACCGGATCAACAAGACTGGTACGACGGTGGTGATGGCCACCCACGACAATGCCATCGTGGACTCCATGCGCCGGCGGGTCATCGAGCTCGACCGGGGAACGGTCGTCCGAGACCAGGAGCGGGGCGTCTACGGGATGGGAGCATAGACTTTGTCCCTTTCTTCTCGATATCTCCTGCGGGAGACGGGTGACAACCTGCGCCGCAACCTGGTGATGACGGTCGCCGCCATCGTGACGATGATCGTCTCGCTCGCTGCCGCCGGCGGCGTGCTCATCATGCGCCAGGCGATCCACAAGCAGGCCATCCAGTGGCGCGGCGGTGTCGAGGTCGCCATCTTCCTCAACCCCAACGTCACCCGCAACGAGATCTCCGCCGTCGGCCAGCTCCTTGCGGAGGACAAGGGCACGACAGTGAAGCGGTACTTCTATGTCAACAAGGATCAGGCCTTCAAGGAGTTCAAGACGATCTTCGGCGGGGAGCCGCAGCTCATATCGGTCATGACGCCCCAGCAGATGCCGCCTTCGTTCCGGGTCGTGCCGGTGCAGAGCAACGCCGTCACCCAGATCGGAGAGCAGTTCCAGCGCCAGCCGGGCGTGCTGCGGGTCTCATACGCCAAGCAGGAGATCCAGGCGTTGCAGAACCGCTTCCACGTGCTGTCCGAGATCGCCGTCGTGCTGGCGATCGGCGTGATGATCGGGGCGATCGCCCTCATCGTCAACACCATCCAGCTCGCCATCTTCGCCCGCCGGCGGGAGGTGGCGGTGATGAAGCTGGTCGGTGCCACCAACTGGTTCATCCGCATCCCCTTCATGCTCGAGGGCCTGGTGGACGGCATCATCGGTGCCGGCCTGGCCTTCGTGGCCGTGTACTTCGCCCGGGACTCCATCGCGTCGTTCGTGGGCAGCGAGTCGCTCATCTCCCAGCCGCTGTACGTAACGCCCCACGAAGCGATCATGACCGGCCTGGTGATAATGGCGCTGGGAGCAGGGGTGGGGGCGCTCGGTTCGGCGTTCGCCGTGCGGCGCTTCTTGCGGGTCTGACCGCTCAACCGGCGCGGCCTGCCACGCCGGCGACGGCGGCTGCGACCTCCCCGGGGGCGTCCTGGGGGAGGAGGTGGCCGAGGCCCGGCAGCAGGACGAGTCGCACGGACGCGGCGGGCAGGGCGGCAGCGAGGCGGCGCGCGGCCTCCGGCGGGACGAGGCGATCCTGCCTGCCGGCGAGGATCGTCACCGGGCAGCGGACGGCGCGCAGCAGGGGGGCCAGCCCCGGGGCGTCGCGGACGTAGGCGCGCTGCTCGGCGGCGAAGCTCCGCCACACCGCCGCCCGGCGCTCGGCGTGGTGCGGCTCGCCGCCGAGGCCCGGCG
>JAJZJY010000038.1:11063-14359 GCA_021809885.1 Actinomycetes bacterium | reverse complement strand
GCCGGATCGTGCTGGCGCAGACGGGCTACGGGCACTTCTACGTGGAGCACAACCGGGGCCACCACTCGCGGGTAGCGACTCCCGAGGATCCGGCCAGCGCCCGGCTCGGCGAGTCGTTCTGGGCGTTCCTGCCCCGCACCGTGTTCGGCGGCCTCCGGTCCGGATGGGGACTCGAGCGGGGTCGCCTGGCTCGCCACGGCAAGGGGTCCTGGAGCCCGTCGAACCGCCTCCTCCAGGCATGGGCCATGTCGGCTGGGCTGTTTGGAGCACTGATCGCTGCCTTCGGGGTAGGTGTGGTGCCGTTCCTCGTGATCCAGGCGGTCTTCGGGTTCTCGCTGCTCGAGGTGGTGAACTATCTGGAGCACTACGGGCTGCTCCGCCAAAAGGAGGCCAACGGGCGTTACGAACGGTGCCAGCCGTGCCACAGCTGGAACTCGAACCACGTCGCTTCGAACGTGTTCCTCTACAACCTGGAGCGCCACTCGGACCACCACGCCAACCCGACCCGCCGCTACCAGACACTGCGGCACTTCGACGATGCTCCCCAACTGCCCTCGGGGTACGGGCTCATGCTCGGCTTGGCGTACCTACCGCCGTTGTGGCGCAAGGTCATGGACAAGCGGGTGCTCGCCCTCTACGGCGGGGATGTGACGAAGGCGAACATCCAGCCTTCGAAGCGAGAGAAGGTCCTGGCGAAGTACCGATGAATTGGTTGGCAGCCGGGGTGTCGCCGCTCCCTGTGAACGTCAGCGGTCATGTGGGGGTCTCCCTGTCCGTTTGGCTCCAGATCGGCATCCTCGTCTTGGCCGGCGCCCTATTCGCTTTCGCTGGTTCCTACGTCGGGGCGATCATCACCCGCAGGAGCGCTCGGCACGAGGCCGACAGATCCGAGGCGACCACCGAGGCCCGACGGCGGGCGGATAAGCACGACGGACAGCAGCGGGCCAGCCGGGCCCTGGCAGCGGAACTCGACCACATCGCGGGTCTCGGCGGGTCGTTCCGTGTACTGGACACATACGTCTCGTTGCCGCGCCTGGTGCATTTCGAGGTCGTCCCGGACCTGCCGGACCCGATCATGACGGTGGCGTTGGCAGCGTACAGGTCCATCGAGCGCTTCAACGCGGTCGCCGGCGTCTTCAACGCTCGGATCGACAGCTCCCCCTCCAACAATGCGGAGATCGCCATGGCCCTGGACGAACTCGGGGCCGAAGCTGTTGCGTGTGCCACAGCGGCGAGGGACTCGCTCCAGCACCTGGTGGCCGACACGTGAGCCGTCTGCCAGCCTGAGGATCGGCCCTCCCTGGCAGGCGAGTGGTCGCCGGTGCGACCGCCATGTTCGCCCACAACGTTCGAGGCTGCACCCCGAGAGGGGCTCTCCTTGCCACGACTCGCCCCCCACTCGGTGCCTGCGACCTCACTCCGAGCAGTATTGCACTGACACCACCCAGACGGGCGGGACCCAGAACTGGGTAATCTGTGTCTCTTGAGCATCCCGTCCGGCATCGGAGCGGACCCGTCCATACTCGGCGTTATATGCGTGGTCAGCAGTTTCTCGACCCTGGGCGCCAGCAGGAACCTGCTGGCGCCCAGAATATCGGGATGGTCAGCGGGCAGCGCCTGCGATGTAGGTTGGACACGATGTAGGCGGCGTGGCGGTCCACGGAGACCCGGGCCCGGTCGTAGCGAATCGTGGTGCGCCGGTCGGCATGGGAGGCGGCCTCCTGCACGTCTCGCAGCGGCACTCCGACATCAAGGGCAGTCGTGATGAATGTGTGCCTGAGGGTAAGGGGTCCAATTGGCTTTGTGATTCCTGCTCGCCGGACAATCCGGATGGCCCCGTGACGGTCGAGACGCTTGCCGTCAGCGCCGATGAAGATGGGGCCGCTGTCGCGTTCGCCGATGGCCAGGTCAGCGGCTCTGGCGGTACGAGGTGCCATTGGGATGGTCACGGTCTTGCCTCCCTTGCGCACGATGGTGAGGGTGCGATGGCCGCGCTCGAGGCCCAGGGCCTCGATGTCGGTCCCGATCGCTTCTGAGACCCGCAGCCCGTTCAGCGCCAGCAGTGATACCAGCGCATGCTCACCTGCAGGCCCGAGTCCTGCCGCGACGAGGAGTGCTCCCACCTCGTTTCGGTCGAGGCCAATGGCATGAGACTCGTAGTCGATCCGAGGACGACGGACGTGTGGACCGCCGGAGAGTGGGCGATCAGGCCTTCCTCCTCGGCGTAGCGGTAGAACCCGGTCACCGTGCACAGCCGGCGGGCGACCGTGGCCGTCGCCTTTCCTCGGGCTTCGAGCTTTCGTGCGTAGGTCTCGATGTTGGAGCGTCGGACATCGAACAGATCCAGCTGGTGCTCGTCGCAGAATGCGAAGAACTGGCGAAGGTCCAAGGCGTATGCGTCGCGGGTGAGACCCCGGTAGCCGCCAAGAAACCCGGCAAGGGCAATGTGCTCGGGATCGGCACGCTCGGGGTCGTAGACGACGATGGCGGTCGATGGATTGGTGGTCATGGAATACCTCCTGAGTCGGTGGAACTCGGAGGACGAGGCGACCGGGCCCCAGATGGTTTGGATCACCACCGTAGGCACCTTCCCCGTAACCGACCCTGGTCGTGGTCGCCCGGCAATCGGTGCCTCGCCAACCACGGCCTCCATCGAGGGTTGAGTCACGCGTGATCGCCGAGTCTGCGCCCCCTACATGCCGCTCGGGTCGCCTTCGAGGCGCGTAATTCTGTGCGGCTGAGCGACGGCTGTCAGGGACACCTCTCGAGCGCTCCGTGTTTGGTTCCCTTTGGTGCGGATAAGGGTGCAACAACCGTCGGGCGTCGTATGGTCGGTCATATGGCGAAGCACCCGAAACGTGGCGGGAGGCGAGACTGGTGACCACAGCGAGCGCCGATCGTGATGTTGAGTTGCACGTCCGACTCGGCGGCCCCGACGGCACCGCGAGCCAGTGGGACGAGACCCGCACGATCCGGCACAGCCGATTGACCCAACGAGCGCCGCAGCTCGGGTCGCTTTACGGAACGGCAGTGAACCTGCTCGAAGTCACGAGTGAGCCGGGCGTGATCACGCTGGTCGCCCACTGTGTCCGTGAGATTTACAACCGCTTCCTCGACTGGGACGGCGTCAAGATGATCGGGGCGCAGAACGAGTTTGATAACGCGTCGAAGGCGCTCGCCGACATCTGGCCTGAAGTCGATCCGACGGCCTCGGCGACCTGCCGCTGGGTGACCGGGGCGATCAGCAGGGCGCCTTGCTGGTGCTCGGCGGCGAGGTCCAGCAGGTGGCGGGCGAC
>JAJZJY010000038.1:0-11053 GCA_021809885.1 Actinomycetes bacterium | reverse complement strand
GGTAGAGGGCAGCCGAGGCAGAGCGGGCGATCGCCAACGCCAGCTCAGGCTCGGCTCGGCTCGGCTCGCAGTGCCTCGTCGAAGGCGCTGGCCCGGAAGCGCAGCAGGCGGGCATCGGTGAGGGCCTGGACGCTGACCGGTGCCGGCTCGCCGGTGATCTGCTCGACCATGCCGAACAACCCGCCAGCACGCATGTAGGCGACGGTGATTTGGCGACCCTCACCTGATGTGACGAACATTCGTACCAGACCAGAGACGACCAGCCCAGGAGCAGGCCGGTCCCCGGCGTAGTAGAGGATCCGGCCAGCAGGAGCCTCGGAACGAAGTGCGTCGGCACGCAGCCGATCAAAGGCGGTGCCAGCCAGGTCCGGTGCAAGGGCGTCCCGCTGGACGCGAATATCTCCCGAAAGAACCTGTAGGCCGGTTCTTGGGAGCCACCCCACCCCACTCTCTCGGATCCCGGCGTCGCGAGCCCATCCGCAACAGGCCCACCAGCAACAGGCATGGCGACATCCGCACCTCATGGATACGACGACCCGGTCTCGGGCAAGGAGTCCCGAGGGTCGGACGGCATTGCGATAAGACATCTGATACGATAGTGTCTTATCTGTTATCCCGACGAACCAGGTCCCCACCAAGTTGGGCGCTCCTCTGGAAGAAGTTCTTGCGACCCGAGGAGCGAAACGACCAGCGTGAAAGGAATTGCATGCCACTTGCCCTCCTAGGCAGTGTTCGATCCGTCCTGTCCGGTAACCGGGTTGGGAACGGCCGCGGGCACCCGGCATGGACTCTCGTCGCCATCGCCTTCGGAGTGATCATGGTCGGTGTCGACGCCACCGTGGTCGCCGTCGCCAACCCCTACATCGCCCGCTCGTTGCACGGTTCGCTGAGCGACCTGCAGTGGATCACCAATGCCTACCTACTTGTGCTCGCCGTGACGCTCATCCCGATGGGGATGCTGGGCGACCGCTTCGGGCGGCGTCGACTGTTCCTCATCGGGGTGATCGGCTTCGCCCTGTCCTCGCTCGCCGTCGGCGAGATCGGCTCGGTCGACGGCGTCATCGCCTTCCGTGCCGTCCAAGGGATCTTCGGAGCCATGATCTTGCCCAACACCCTGGCCATCCTGCGGAATACCTTCCCACCGGAGAGGCTGAACCGGGCCATCGGTGTCTGGGGCGGTGCTTCGGCGATCTCGATCGCCGCCGGCCCGATCGTCGGGGGCCTGCTCGTCCAGCACGTGTCGTGGCAGTCGGTCTTCTACATCAACGTGCCTATCGGTGCCGTCGCCCTGCTTGTCGGGCTCCTCGTCCTCGCCGAGAGCCGGGATCTGCACCCGAGAGCCCTGGATGTGATCGGCCTCACCGCTCTGGCCGGAGGGTTGTTCTGTGTCGTCTTCGCGTTGGTGAAGGCCGAATCGTGGGGATGGGGCAACGCCAGGACCATCGGCTTCCTTGTAGCCGGGGTAGTCCTCCTCTGCGTGCTGGCTTTGGTCGAACGACGTGTGCAGGCTCCGCTGCTTCCCCCGTCCCTGTTCACCAAGCGATCCCTGACCCTCGGTACGACCGCGGTCACATTGGCCTTCTTCGCCATGTACGGGGTGTTGTTCTTCATCACCCTCTACTTGGAGAACATCCGCGGCTACGACCCGGTGTCTGCCGGCGTTCGGCTGCTTCCCCTCACCGTCATCTTCGCGGTTGCCGCCCCCCTCGGCGCCCTCATGAACGACCGCCTCGGCCCTCGGTTCGCCATCCCCTTCGGCATGGCGTCGATGACCGTCGCGCTGGTGCTCCTTGTCTTCCTCCAACCCGACTCGCCCTACCTGCACCTCTGGCCGTCCTTCGTGCTACTCGGACTCGGAGTCGGAGTGGTCATCGTGGCGGCCTCGGACGCCATCGTGGCCAGCGCCCCACCAGAGGAAGCGGGCATCGCCGGTGGTATCCAAACCACCGGCCTCCAGCTCGGTGGCGTCCTCGGCACGAGTGTGCTCGGAGCGATCCTGGCGGGGCGCGTCGGGACGGTCATCACTTCCAGGCTCGACGCCGCCGGGGTACCCGCTCCGCTTGCCCGGCAACTCCTCGGAGCGAAGCAGCTCATCGCCCAAGGCCTCGCACCACACCTGCCGGGGGCAACGGCACAGCTCCAAACGGCAGTCAATACCGCCAGCCAGGTGGCGTTCATGTCTGGACTCCACCTGGCGCTTGGCGTTGCGGCTGGCGTCTGCCTCGCCACCGCGGTACTGGGTGCGTTCATCCCTCGTCTCGATCCGGCAGGGTCGGCCACGACGCCCGTCGAGGTTTCGGGCCCGGCCCCGACTACGCCAAGTGGAATCAGCGGGCCCGAGGTATCCGATGCGCCGGTTTCGGCGACCACCCGGGAAGTCCCCACCAGCGGAGTGCGCCAGGCATGAGGCCTGGGCCGGCTGGGGGACCCGGCGGGAGGTCCGATGCCAAGGAGACGACAGGCGGCCAGCGCCGTGACCAGGAGCTGCACGGGGCTGCCTTCTTCGACCTCGACGGGACCTTGCTGGCTCGCTCGAGTGTCTTTGCGCTGGCGAAGCCACTCCGCGATGCCGGTGTCCTCCGTTCCGTGACGGTAGCGCGCGGCCTGGCGGCACAGGCGCTCCATTTCCGCACCGGCGGTCGAGGTGGTGCACGCGAGCGGGTGCTCGGGGCCGCCCTTCGGGGCGTGGAGGTTGACCGCCTGCATGCCGTGCTCGACAGCTGCGTGGAGCACACGCTGGCCCCACTCATCTGTCAGGGGGTGACCCGGCTCCTTCGAAGTCACCGGGAGGCGGGCCGCTCCCTCTACCTCGTGTCCTCGGCTCCTGAAGAGGTCGTGACGCGGGTTGCGTCCATGCTCGGTGTGGCCTCCGTGCTCGCCACCCAGCTTCAGTCGATCGACGGGGTGTACACCGGTCACGTCTCCACCTTCTGCCAGGGCGATGCGAAGGCCGATGCCATTCGGCACGCGGCCGAGGCTGCCGGCATCGACCTCGCTTCCAGCTATGCCTACGCCGACAGTATCTCGGACCTGGCGATGCTCGAAACCGTCGGCCATCCCCTGGCGGTGAACCCTGATCGCGAGCTCGCTCGGGAGGCCCACCGCCGAGGGTGGGAGATCCTGCGCCTGTTGCCGCCGGCCGCCCGGAAGTGACGTCGTCGCAAACGATCGCAACTGGGTGCATCCTCGCACCGACAGCAGCGCGTGTCCGCTCCGGAGTGATCTGCGCAGCTGTTTGTCATAAGCTTAATAAGACGCTATTGTCTCATCTATGATCGCCGCGGTGATAGCTCACAAGGAGTCGAACAGCGCTCTCGAAGATCGGATCCTCAGCGCAACCGGACGGTGCGTGGCCCGGTGGGGATTGATCCGCACCAACATCGAAGAGATCGCGCAGGCGGCGAGCGTGAGCCGCGCCACCGTGTACCGGCTGTTCCCGGGCGGCAAGCGGGCGCTGGTCGAGCGGGCCGCACAGGTCGAGGTGACCAAGTTCTTCGACCACTTCACCAGCCGACTCGATGCGGCAGCCGATGTCGAGACGTGGTTGTGCGTCGGACTGGCCGAGGCGGTAACCGCTCTGTCGGAGGACGCGGCCGTGCGGGCCCTGCTGCTCGCCACCATCGATACCGATACCCCTTCCGACCCGTTCGGTGGTCTCGGCCATGTGGTTCAGGTGGTGGCGGACGCTGCCGTGCCCTATGCCGCCCGGTTCGTGGGCAAGCCCGCTGCCCGCCAGGTGTCGGAATGGCTGACCCGGGCAGCGCTGTCCTACACCACCTGTCCGAGCCCCGACTACGACCTCCGCCGCCCGGAGGCGATACGCGCCTTGGTCCAGGACTTCCTTCTGCCCAGCTTGGCCCCCTACCTCGACGCCTCACGACAATCCCATCAAGGAGACATCCGATGAGCAAGACCTACCAGGAGATGATCGGTCGGGCCGATCTGAACGACCTCGACGCCATCTTGACCGTGGCCAACCCCGACAACGAGGGTGACCATCACGGAGTTCCGAGCGTGTTCGACAGCCGGTTCACCTGGGACTACGACAAAGGAGCGCGGCCGGCGCTCACCAAGCTGTACGAAAAGGCCAAGGGTGCCCAGTGGAACGGTGAGACCGATCTGCCCTGGGAGACCGACGTCGACCCCGAGAAGCTGGCCGCGATCACCCAGGTCGCCTTCGGCATGCAGGGCATGGACCTAGCCGGCACCCCCTTCGCCGCCTGGGGGGACAAGGAGTGGCTCGAGTTCGGTGTCGAGACGCAGAACTGGACGCTCTCGCAGTTCCTCCACGGTGAGCAGGGGGCGTTGCTGTGCACCGCCAGGATCGTCGAGACCGTCCCGTGGATCGATGCCAAGTACTACGCGTCGACCCAGGTCATGGACGAGGCGCGCCACGTCGAGGTCTTCGCCAAGTACCTCAACACCAAGCTCTCCGGGCACTACCCGGTCAATGCCCACCTGGGCATGCTCCTCGACGACATCCTACGTGACAGCCGCTGGGACATGACCTACCTCGGCATGCAGATCATGGTCGAAGGCCTGGCTCTGGCGGCGTTCGGCTACCTCTACCAGCTCACCGACGAGCCGTTGTTGAAGAAGCTGCTTCGCTATGTGATGAGCGACGAGGCCCGGCACGTCGCCTTCGGGGTCCTGAGTCTCAAAGAGGTCTACGAGGACATGACCTCAGCCGAGATCCGCGAGCGCCAGGAGTTCACGTTCGAGGCGGCCGTGCGCATGCGCGACCGGTTCCTCCAACAAGAGGTCTGGGAACGCATGGGCGTCGATGCCAAGGTGGCGATCCCGCTCGCCCAGCAGTCGCCCTACCGGGCCGAGTTCCAGCGGATGCTTTTCACCAAGATCGTCCCCAACTGCAAGAAGCTGGGATTGCTCGACGCCGCTGACGGCTGGCTGCGCCAGCGCTTCACCGAGCTCGGGGTGATCGAGTTCGAAACCATGGTGGACACCGGCGAGGAGTACGAATCCCTCGATGTCATCACCTCGGCACCCGCAGAGATCGACGCCTGAGCGAGCGCTAGGAGACTGCTGATTTATCGCTGTCGGATGAACGCGCAGTTTTCCACATTCCCATCAGATTGTTTGAGAGGGCCGCAAGTCACCTCCGAGGATGAAAATGATCCTCCCAGCAAGCCGACGCGATGGCGCTGGTGAACTAAATCAGCAGCGTCCTAGGCAGGTCGGCATTGGCCCGGGCCACCAATCGACAACCATCCCGCGTCGGCGACACCTTCAACAACTAGGGGGTGTCGATCTAAAGATCTTCGCCGAATACCCTGCGAGCCGAAATCACCGGGAACCCAGCCGAAACCTGGTGACCTGTGGAAAAGAATCCGCGCGCTATTACACGAAGGCCTCGCTTCCGCACTCGTACATGGGGACGCCGGGCGAGTCAGGCGTCATGGCCAGTACCTGGGGGCCCCGCAACGAGCTCGACGCATCGGACCACGTGGCCCGTCGTGGTCAGGGTGGTGGCAACTCCACTCTTCGGGATATTCGGGATCCCCTCGACTCGGCTACCTTGCGCCCCCGAGGGCACGGGCGATCCCACCCCATCGAACGAGCGAAGCAGGATCGCGTGCCCATGCCATGCCTGCGGCGTACAGCACAATACGAGTGGCGACACCCTGGTAGCGTTCCCCGAGCCGATCGGCGACCGTCGGCCAGTCACCGGTGACGCAGAACTGCTCGAGCAGCTCGTCGTCGATCTGTGCAGCCATGCCGGCGATGTCACCGACCTTCTGATGTTCGCGTATCCGGGCGGTCGTTCCGTCACGTCCGAGCTGGTCGAAGATGAAGGCGTAGTTGGGGGTCGATCCGTAGAAGGCGACCTGCACTCGCGCCATCTCGCGCCACTCGTCTCGCTCCTCCGGCGTTGCCCCGGGTGCGACGAAGGCGGGCACGATCACCTCGAGATCGGCGAGCGTCCGCCCTGCAAGAGTCGCGCCCGCCCGCAGGTTGGGCAGCACCGTCTCGGATAGATAGGTCGGGCTGTTCAAGGGGTGGACATGGACCCCGTCGGCGATCTCACCGGCCAGGCGGAGCATCCACGGGTTCACCGCAGCGATGTCGACCGGGGGATCGGCCGCGTCGATGGGTCCTGGTGACCACATCGGCGGTAACAGTGACAGCTTCCAGAACTTGCCGTCGTGGTCGAGGTCGTCCTCCCCCCGGAAGGCGGCGAAGATCGCACGAAGCGCTGCGACGTACTCGCGCATGCGGGGCCCGGGGGGGTCGAACTCGGTACCATAGCGGCGTTCGATGTGGGCGCGCACCTGCGTGCCGACCCCGAGACGGAACCGGCCCGCGGTGACGTCTGCGAGCTCCCAGGCGACGGTTGCGGTGACCATCGGGCTGCGAGGAAAGGCGACGGCGATACCGGTGAGCACGTCGATGTCGGCAGCGAGTGCCGCGGCGGCACAGCTCAGGTAGGCGGTGCGGCCCGCTTCGGTGATCACCAGCCCGGAGAACCCCGCGTCAGATGCATCCCGGGCGAGTTGCTGCATCTGGCGCAGTGGGAGCCCGGCGGTCATCAGGTCGACCTTCACGGTTGAACCGGCTTCGGTGCGCTGATGGTGACCGTCCCCTGGGCAGCACCGACCAGGCGGCCGTCGTTGGTGGCGTCGATCCTCACCACTGCGGTGCGTTTGGAGAGGGCGATGACCTCAGAGCTGGCGCGAAGGACACCCACTCTGACGGGGGCAAGAAAGTTCAGCTTGAGCTCGGTCGTAGCCGCCCACGCGCCGCGCGGAATCAACGGGTACAGCACGGCGCCGAGCACGTGGTCGACAAGTGCAGCGAGGGTACCGCCGTGGGCCGATCCGAACGGGTTCATCAGCTCGGTACGGACGTCAATCTCGGCAACCATCGTGCCGGGGCCAACATCGGTGACGTGGATTCCCAGGTAGTCGGGGAGCCCGGTCATGGCCATGCCCGACAGCATGGACTCGGCGACCGACGGGTCGAAGCTCTCGAAGGACGGTCGGTACGGCGACGGACTGCTCATGCGACGGCATAACGACTGGCGACGTCTGCGCTACGGACCAGGCGGCCGTCGTCCTCGAGGAGGTCCAGGTGGCCGACAGCTTCCGAGACGCCAAGGATCACGCTGAAATCCTTGATGTGCGGGAACATCTCGCGTGAGAGCTCGAACGGGGTGGCCGAGCCGAGCCGCCGAACGAGCTCGAACACCTCGTCGGCTCTCCGCTCGTGATGACGGCGTGTCACCGTGGCCAGCGTCGGGACGTCGCAGAAGTTGGGGCCGTGGCCAGGCAAGACCAGGAGCGGGTCGAGGCGCACGAAGCGATCAAGAGAGGCCAGGTACTCGACAAGGCTGCGCCTCCGCCCGTCTGGGCTGTCGGGATCGGGTTCGAGAACGGGATTCGGTGTGATGCAGGCGAGCAGATGGTCGCCGGACAGCAACACCCGTGCCAGAGGGTCGAACAGTGCCACATGGCCGACCGAGTGGCCGGGGGTGACGTGGACTTGCCAGTCGCGTCCGCCGCCGGTCAACGTATCACCATCGTCGAGGAGGACGAGGCGATCCTCGGCAATCGGGTGGGCGATATGACCAATCCCATCGGAGAAGGTGCGGACGACATCGTGAATCGCGTCAGGGATGCCGAGGCGGACGACCGCGCTCCCGAGATGCGAACCCCAGACATCGACCAGCTTCGGGCGCTCTGCTCGAACTCACGCGCCACCGTAGCGTCAGCCTTCTCGGCAAGCCATCCAGCAGCGCCGAAATGGTCGGGGTGACCGTGGGTGACGAGGACCTGTTCGACGTCAACGAGTCGGCGGCCCATCAAGTTCATGGCTTCTTCGAGCCGGCCGACGCTGTCGGCCCACAGCAACCCGGGGTCGACGATGGTGACCGGGTCGTCCAAGAGCACGTAGCAGTTGACCGGGCCGACGGGAAACGGCGTGGGCAGGGCGATCTGCACAATCCCGTCAGGAAGGTGCTCGACGACCGGGACGAGAGGTTGGGAGCTCATCGGGTCCTTAGCGTGGTGTGCGGGGTTCGGTCCAGAGCGATCCCGGACCAGAACACCGAGAACAGCGCATCGGCGACCCGGTCGACGTCGATGCGCCGATCGGCGATGAGCCACTGGAACCCGACGGTGGTCACCGCGCCGAACAGGGCCGTGGTGATGACTTCGATGTCGGCCGCAGCGAGCGTGCCGTCGTCCATTCCATCGGACAGGATCTGGCGGACCGGCGCGTGGAATCCGTTGTCGATGCCGGCGGCGATCGCTGGGAGACGACCCCCTTTCCCGAGGTTGGCAAGCAGCAGTTGAGCTACCCCGGGGTTGGCTGCGAGGTGGTCGAGTTGTGCTCGGATGACGGCGGCGAGCCGAGTGCTGGTGGTGCCACCGCTACGAGCTGCCAACGCCACACTGACCCGCAGGTCCGCCAGCACGCCCTGCAACAGGAAGGCCAACACCTCGTTCTTGCTAGAGAAGTGGTAGTAGAGCGTCGCTCGGGGAATGCCGCTTGCCTTGGCGATGTCATCCATCCGGACGTCGTCGAAGGTCGAAGCGAACGAGTCGGCGGCGGCAGTCAGTTTGGCGACGAGCGACGCAGGTACCCGGCGCATGCCCACCTCAGGAGCGCTGTTGGTCACCGGGGTGTCACCTCGACGCAGAGATGCTCGAGGCCGCGCAGCGTGACGCTCGGTCGCCAGTGCGGCTCTGGCCCTTCGAGCTCGATCGACGAGAACCTGTCGAGCAGCCGATCGAGGACGATCTGACCTTCGGCTCGGGCCAGGTGGGTACCGAGGCAGTGATGGATGCCCCAACCGAAGCTCAAGGGATGGTTGTTCGCCCGCCCGATGTCGAAGCGATCCGGTGCAGTGAACACCTCGGGATCGCGGTTGGCCGCGCCGAGGAACGTGATGACGAGCGTGCCGCGATCGACGGAGTGGCCGGCTACTTCTGCCGATTCGAGCGCAAGGCGGGCGTCGAGCTGCACGGGGCTCTCGTAGCGCAGCATCTCTTCGACGGCCGCGGGGATAAGCGTGGGATCGGTGCGTAGCCGGTCGAGCTGAGCGGGGTGGCGGAGCAACGAGAAGAGACCGTTTCCGATGAGGTTGGTGGTTGTCTCGAATCCGGCCCCGAACAGCAAGATGGCGGTGGCGACGAGCTCGTCGATCGACAGCCTGTCGCCTGCGTCCTCTACGGCGATCATTGCCGACAGCAGGTCGTCGGCCGGCTCTGCCCTGCGTTGCTCGACCAGCTTGCCGAAGTAATCGGCCATGGTGACCATCGCGTGCTCGGCCCGCTCCAGCGCGCCGGGTGCAGGGAGGGCCTCGATCATGGCGGTGCTGTCACGTACCAGGCTCCTGAAAGCCGGGCGATCGTCGGGCGGGACTCCAATGAGCTCGCCGATCACCGCCACGGGAAGCGGGAAGGCCAGTGCGTCGAGGACGTCGACCGTGCCGACGTCGGCCATCGCGTCGAGAAGCGGCTCAACGAGGGCGACGATCGTTGTGCGGAGCGTTTCGACACGCCTGGGCGTGAAGGCCCTGCTGACCAGACCACGCAGGCTCGTGTGATCCGGGGGATCGGCGAAGAGCATATTGCGGGCGCCGCTCGTGAGCTCCTGGCGGCGTCGAGCGGCGTCTGTGCCACCGAGACCTCCGAAATGGTCGCCCCCGAACTCGGTACCTCGACCGAACCGAGGATCGTGCAGCACGTTCTTGCAGTCGACGTAGCGCGTCAGGTACCACGCCCCCGACTCCGACGAACGGTGCACCGGCGCCGTGGAGCGGACGGCCTCGTACCGGCTGTAGGGATCGGCACGACCTTCCTCGGTGGCGAGCACCTCGCCCACCAGCCGATCTACGTCTACGGCCATTCGTCGCTCCAAGTGGTTGGATGAACTGTTTGGATGCTATATCCAACTCATCTCAAGCGCAATTCTCCTCGCTCTCCGGCTTTCCGAGCTCGTGAAGGTGACCCGGCATGCTGACCGACCGCACAAACCGCCCGCCCCGAAACACGTTCCCGGGGTGCCCAATGCCAGCGCAGAACGGCACCACCTACGCGTGCGCTCGCGGTGCTGGTTGCGGCCGGCACATGAGCGCTGAGCCGGCAGGACTCTCGGGGCTCACCCCGGGTGAACCATCTCCGCGGTGAACGCCACTCACAGTAGCCAGGAGCCCCCAGAGGTTGAGTAGGGCACCTGCATAGGGCATGCATAGGGCCTGCCCCATGCACCGCCACTCCGGCCCGAGCCTCCGCCGCGAAGGTGCAGCGTGCGGGCCGCTCGCGTCGCGCCACCCTGCGTATGCAGCATACGCAAACGTTGAGTAGGTCCCGATAAAAAGCCCCGATAAACCTGTGGATAACCCCGTGGACATACACTGAAACAGCACGAAAGCCCACGAGATCGTGGGCTTTCGACTGGACTCTGAGAATCCCTTGGTGGCGGGGGGAGGATTTGAACCTCCGACCTTCGGGTTATGAGACCTATCCGGCCTGTCTGACACGTTATCCGGGGTGGTCTCCCGTGGTCCCGATTTGGCCTCTAACCTGGGACTATGAGGCTTCCTGCCTCTGTGAGCTGGACCGGCTCTCTGGACGATTTCCCGCCGATTGGTGAGATTTTGGTGGGATGGTCCGCAGACGTAGGAAAGTCCCGGCCGGGCCATCGCGGTCGGTCGAATGGCCCATTTTCGACCTTCGGGTTCTTGCGGGTCACCACCGACCCGGCGTCTCTCGTGCCGGTGGGACGCGATGGGATGCGGCCCGGCCTTGGTGAGATTCGGTGGGATGAGGGAGGCGCTGCCGGGCCTTGGGCGCCCCTGTGCGCCGATGGCTTCGGATCGGTGGGTGTACTCCCCCGGCGGGACAGCTCCGGCCTCAAGCCGTGCGAGGAGGACGGACGTCCCCTCGGGCCTCCGCCATGGCCGGTGGCGTGGGTCACCTCCATGAATCCACCGTCTGTGAGAAGGTTGACTTGTTCTTTCCGGCTGGTCTGACCCAAATCCACCTAGACCTTTGTGTCCTTCGTTCGTGAATTGTCGGCCAGTTCGGAA
>JAJZJY010000037.1 GCA_021809885.1 Actinomycetes bacterium | reverse complement strand
CGAGGCGAGGGCGAGCAGCCCCCCGCCGGCAACGAGGCCAGGGAGCACGACGCGGTTCGGAACGCGCCGAGCCGCGATGTCGGTGGCGCTCACCACGGTGGCGACGACGCCGAAACAGGCGTACGCGCCGAGCGGCGGGGCCCACCCGAAGCGCCAGACCATCCCCACCTCGACCGCCACGCCCATCGCGCAGGTGACGGCGACCCTGGCCGGCGTGTCGATGCCAGGCGGCCCCTGGCCGGCGGTCACGACGAGAGCCGGATCGGGCGGGATCTATCCGCCGTGCTGGCGTCGGTCGCGCTGAGAGAGCGGTAGAGGCGGGCGGTGGCCGGCTCGACGTCGAGATCGAGCTCGGCGAGCCGGCGCTGGAGGAGCCGCCAGGTGACGGTCACCGCGTCGGGTCGGCCACGGGCGGCGTGGAGAGTCATGAGGCGGCGGCAGGGCTCCTCGGCGTAACGGTCGAGATCGATCGCCTGCTCAAGGGTGGCGATCGCGGCGTCTGGGTGGCCCATGTGGTCCTCGAGTTCGGCGAGGCGGAGGTGGGCGTCGAGGGCCCGGCGGTGAAGGTCCTGGCGGATCGGCTCCACCCAGGGGTAGTCGCTGCCCGCCAACAGGTCACCATGGTAGGTGTCTACGGCCCGGCGCAGCACCCGGCGGGCGTGTTCGTCCTCGGTGGCCCGGGCTGCTTCGCCAAGGGCACGCTGGAACTCCCACATGTCGCAGGTGATCTCCGCCGCGCAGGGCTGGTAGTGCTCGCCGGTCTTTTCGAGCACGTCGAGCGCTTCGTCGCTCGGGCCGCGGAACCGAGCGCGCAGGTCGCCGAAGGGACGCCAAAACTGCCTCTGCACATGATCGGGCGCCGTGTCGGGCCACAGCGCGTCGACGGCCTCGTCGCTCGTCGCTCCCTCGGGGCGGACCAGGTACCAGGCGAATAGCGCCTTCGCCCGGCTGCGCAGCCCGGTCGTGACCGGCTCGCCATGGGCGATGATGCGGTACGGACCGAGGACCTGGACGACGATCGGGCGGTCCGGCTCATCGACCAAGTGGGGCGGTTCGGGCCAGGGCCCCCCAGCTTGAGCCGGGATCGGAGGAGGTTCATCGACCAGGTCGTCCGGGTGCAGGACGGTGATCGGCTCGTCGACCTCGATTTGGTCGTTCGGGACTTCGTCGTCGGAGACTTCGTCGGCGTGGCTGTCGGCGACGGCACTGAGCAGCTCGACCGCTTCGTCGGCGCCAAGGCCGAACAGCTGGGCGCCGCCAAGGCGCTCGGCGAGCGCGGCCGGGTCCACGTCGCTGACGGTGCGCCTGGCATCGGTGATGAGCCGGCCGGTCGCTGCCGGGCTGTCGGCGAGGAACACCACGGCGATGCCGAGGTGAGACGCACCGGCCAGCAGCGCCACCCATCGCCCGACCGAGTCGTCGGGCACGGCATCGAGGATGACGACGAGAACGGGCAGTGGGTTCTCGGGGTTCTGCTCCCGGTAGCTCGTGGCGTCAGGGGACTCAGCGGCGGCGAACCGCCGAGCCCGGGCGATCGTCTCGGCCTGGACGGCACGTGCCACGTCGTCGGTGCTCTTCGCCCGCCGGATCGCCGTGTCTGAGCGGAGGCCGGGGAGCAACCGGTCGGCAAGGTCGGTGGTGAGGAGGACCTCGGCGGCGCCAGGGCCGGCCCGGACCAACAGCGCGGCGATGAGTGCCCGGGCGATGTCGTCGGCCGCCTGACCACAGATAGCGGTACCCGACAGCTCGGTGATCTCGACAGTGATGGTCTCCCCGTTGCGGATGCCGAGGTCGACACTTCCGGGGTGCTGGCGGCCCTCGGTGCCGTCGAACGGCACGACCAGGACCGGTCCGGGTTCGCTCGTGTCCTCGCCGCTGCCCGTGTTGGCGGCGGTCCGGGCGAGGTGGCGCAGCGTCGGGCGCAGCGGCTCGGGGGTGAGGTCCCGCCCCGGCTCGGGTGGCCGGTAGCGGTAGGCGTGGCGCCGCCGGAGGGCTCCGAGGGCGACAGCCGAGAGGACGCCAGCTGCGAACGAGCCCCCGACGATCGATCCCGAAGGTAGGCGGACCGGCGCCGGGATCGCTCCGGCCACGTGTCGGCCGTGGATCGGCGCTGGGGCGGTCCCGACGCGTCCAGCGGCCTGGTGGCCGGTGGTGGCTGCCTGCGGCGCAGCTGGCGACGTGGGCGGCCGGACAGGGGCGATCGGTGCGACAACCGATGCCGGTGGCACCACCAGGGACGATGAAGCCGGAACAGCCACCGGAGAGCTGCCCAGTGGCGGCGTTGCAGCTGGCCCGGAGGCCGGGAGCTCGAGGGTCCAGCCCGGGTAGATCCAGTGCGGGTCGTCGAGCACGGCCCCTCCGGGTTGGGGCCGCCCCTCGTTGAGGGCGTAGATCTCGCGCCATCGCAGCGGGTCACCGAGGGTGTCTTGGGCGATGCTCCACAGGGTGTCGCCATGGCGGACGACATAGAGCGTGGTCGCTGGAACCGTCTGATCCGCCGGGAGAGCACTGGGGCTCAGCGTGACGACAGTGGCGTTCGCGGTGGCAGCCGGCGCGGGTGACGCCATGAACCGGGTCAGCCGATCGTGGTTGAGCACCAGCTCCTGACCAGCCGTCGACGTGCGAGCGGCCAAGGCCAGATGCAGTGGCGCTTGCGAGTCGGGTGCGTGCCCGGCTGGGGTGGTGAAGCCGAGAGCGATGGCGGTGACGAGGACAGCAGCCAGGGACTGCAGCGGTCCGGCCAGGAGCATTCGAGGAGCCGTGCGACCCCGGGCCAGGGAGGCGACTTCGGCGGTGACCGAGGCGACGAGGGCGGCCCAGGCCACCCAGCACACGACAGCAAGTGCCCTGATCACGAGCGAGCTCGGCACCCCGTGCTGGGTGAGCCCGTTACGGAGTTGGGCGAGGGAGGGGACTCGGTGCGGCAGGGGCCAGCCGACGAAGTGGGCCAGCGCCAGCGGCACTCCGGCGAGGAGGATGGCGAGGACCACCAGCGCCCCGCTGGCTTGGATCAGCCGAGCAACGGAACCGCCGCGACGGGCGGCCCGGCTCATGTGCCGGGTCCGTTCACGCCGACCTCGGCGGTGGCTTCGCCACTGGCTGTCTCGGTGAAGCGGCTGATGCCCGCCACCGAGAGGATCTGGGTGGGTTGGACGACGGTGACGGTGACGCTCACCTGGTCCCCGACCACGGTGACCGTGCCCTGGCGGCCGGTCGAAGCCAGGTAACCGATCGCATCTGCTCGTGCGGCCGCCTGCTCCAGAACCACTTGGCCGTCTTGGCGGTAGAGGGCGAGGTTGATGGCTTGTGCCCCGGCCCGGGCCGCGACCTGAGCCTCGTCGAGGGCGGTCACTTTGGCCGAGAGCGCCAGGCCGCCGTCAAGGACAAGCCCGGCGAGCAGCACGAAGGCCATGGTGAAGATGACCACGAAGGCGGTCACCATCCCTTCCTCGCCCCCGTGCTCGCGTCGGCGCCCGGTTGCCGGTCGCCGGGTCCCGTTGCTCCGGGTTCTCCGGTACACGAGCCTTTCGGCCACCTGCGTCATCAGCCGGCCACCGATCGGAAGCGGTCGAGTGGCGAGACCGCCTTGGAGCTGATCGTCTGGGTCGTCGGCAGGTGCAGCCCGGTGAGCTGGGAGAGGTCGACCCCGCAGCTGACGGTGACGGTCACCGATCCGCCGGGGACGAACTCCGAGGTGTCCACCGAGACACCCAGATGCGCACAGGTCACATGGTCACCGGACAGCGTGGCCGCAGCGCTCTGCTCGCCAGCCTGGGTCGCGCTCTGCGGGCTCCAGGCGATCGACGCCGCCCGGGCTGCCTGGGCCGCGGCCGAGTCGACCTCGATTCTGGCCGAGGTGAGCCGACCGAGCGCCACGACGAACACCAGGATCAAGATGAGCAGTGGGGTGAGCAGCACCAGCTCGGCCGTGGCCGAGCCCTGCTCGTCGGCGATCCGGTGGTCCCGGTTCATGGCCCCGCGCTCGCCACACCGGTGGTGAACCGTTCGACAGGCCCTGACATGGTCGCTGTCACCGGCAGGGAGAGGAACGGCACCACTCCCTCGGCATGCCCAGACACGACCACGGTGACGGTGGTCGGGCTGCGGGTAGCGGTCACCTGGGGATGGACGAGCACAGCCTGGCCGATCTGGCCGAGGACCTGTTCGCTCTCCGCCTGGCCGGCTGCAGCCGAGGACCCCTGGAGCCTGGCCGTGGCTACCCCTTGGGCGGCAGCAGTCTCGGCGATGTGGGCGGCGTGCTCGAAGAGGGCGAACTGGACGATGCCGAAGACCATGAAGAACAGCAGCGGGGCGATCACCACCAACTCGGCGGTTGCCGAGCCGCGTTCGTCCCACCTCCGACCGCGCTGCTCTCGGTTCCGGGCTCTTGTCGCCACGGCGAGGTCAGCCCGTAGAGATGCTGTTGGCCTTGGCGATCACCTTGGCGGCGATGATCCCGACCGCAGTGAGCGCCATGGCGACGAGCAGGGCGATCACGATGACCGCCTCCGTCGAGTACCCGGCCTCATCGTGGTGGATCTGAGCGAGCCGGGCACGCAGTAGCCGGGCGAGATGTGCGAGGAAGATCAGCTCATCGGGCATCGGCACCTCCTTTCATTGGTGGTGGTCGGGAATTCGAACTTCATGAACTGGCGGACCTTTCACAGCCCGGTCGCCACCCGTTCGATGGCCGGGTAGCCGATCAGGAAGAGGAACCCAGCGAAGAGCAGCACTACGGGCAGGCTCATCCGCTCGGTGGCGGCTTCGGCCTCGGTCTCTGCGGCTGCCAGCTGGTGGGAACGCAGGGAGGCGGCTTTGGCGGCCAGGCTGGAGCGCACCTTCGCCCCTTCGGTGCCGGCCAAGGAGACACTGGCGGCCAACTCGGTCAGCTCTGGAACCCCGAGCTCGGTGCCGAGGCGACCGAGGATGCCCCAGGGGGCCTGGCGAGCGAGGCGGGCCTGGTCCAAGGCTCGGCGCAGGTGGGTGAAGGCGAACCCCTGGCCAACCGTGGCGGCATCTGCGAGCGCGGTCTCCACCCCACCGCCACCGGCCAGGGCGACCACCACCAGGTCGAGGTAGGCACCCAGCGCGTGGCGGAAGTCCCGCCGCCGGGCCTCGGCCGCTGCGTGGATGCCGAGGTCAGGGACGAAGAACCCGGCCATGCCCAACACCAGCGCGCCCCACAGCGGGACCATGACGGGCAGCGCTGTCCCACCCAGTGCGAGGAGGCCGGCCATGGCCGGGACGACCAGCAGGCCCACCAACCCGAGAGCGGTCTTCTCGGCCAGGTGTCGTCCGGGGGAGCGCTCCAGCACGGCCAGGTCCCGCCGCACCCCGCCCCACAGGAGCCGTGCCGGATCCCCCCGGGCAAGGAGCGCCGCCAGCGGGGCACCAAGCCGGGCTGCGGGCCCGCCCGGATCGGCAGTGGCGAGCACCGGAGGAGGCTCAGGAACCCGGCGCAGTGCCGCCAGCGCGTCGGCGAGCCGGGGGCGGGTCGGGAAGATCCCACGGGCGACGAGCCAGAGCCCCATGCCGACGCCTGCGCCGAGCAGAAGGGCGAGGGTCATCGTGAGAGCTCCATCTGGCGGTGCTCAGGCTCTCGTGGGGCGAGGATCCGCTCGGGGTTATGGGGGCGGCTCATGCGCACCAGCCAGGTGAAGGCAACGGCGAACATCGATCCAACGAGGAGCAGGACGAGCTGGCCGGCTGCTGACGAATAAGGAGAGAGGTAACCGCCGTCGAGGACGGCCAGACCGAGGACAAGGACACCGGTCGCCCCGACCACGATGCGAATAGACGTGCGGGTCCTGGCCCGACCGGCCTCGACCCGCAGGCGCATGGTGGCCTGCTCACGGGCCGCCTCGGCGAGGGTGCCGAGCAGCTCTCCGAGGCGCCGTGCCTGGTGCTCGGCTGCCATCACCAGCGATGCGCACACCAGGTCACACGTCGGGTCGGCAACCCGGTCGGCGAAGTCCCGCAGTGCAGGTCCGAGGTGCTCACCGTGCTGGAGCGCTCCCGCCAGGGTCGCCACCTCTGTCCGGATGGGAAGCGGTGCCACGGTTGCCGTGGCGAGGATCGCCTGTTCGACCCCGGACGCGCCGGCCATCGTGTCTCGCAGCATCTCGGCCCATCCGGCCACCGCCTCGATGCGGCCCAAGCCTCCTGCACGCTCGGTGCTGCTGGTGAACAGGCTCGGCGCACCGGCACCGGCCAAGCCGGCGAGCATCGCCCCGACCGGCCACCCGGTCGACACCCCGACCAGGACCCCGAGCCCGATCCCGAGGCCGAGACGCAGCACCGGGCGCTCGATGCGGAGCCGCAGGGCGACGCCGTCCGTGCGAGAGTGAGATCGCTCTGCCCTGACCGATCCACCTGCCTCGCCCGATCGGCGGAGACCGGCTGTGATCAGGAGGAGCCCGAGGCCCACCCCGGCGCCCAGCAACGCGCCCAGCGCACTCACCGGTCCCACCACCCGGCAGGTGCCTGGAGCAGGTCGGGTTCGAAACCGGAGGCCTCCAGCTGGTCGCAGGTGTCCTGACGGAGCGGCGCACCGGGGACGGCCCGGCCACCGGGACCAGGACGGAACACCTCGTTCGAGACCACCATGGAGCCTTCGGCGTCGACCACCTCGCGCACCGACGACACATACCGGATGCCCGAAGGGTCCTGGGCCAGGTAGATCACGAAGTCGACGGCGTTGGCGACGAGCAGGTTGGTCGCCTCCATGGGCAGGCGCTCGGGAGCCTGGACCGCGTAGGTGGCGAGCTTGGCGAACGCACCCTTCGACGAGCTGGCGTGCAGGGTGGCCATCGACCCGTCGGTTCCCTGGGACATGGCGTTCAACAGGGAAAGCACCTCTTCACCTCGGGCCTCGCCGACGATCACCCGGTCGGGCGACATCCGAAGCGCCCAGCGCACCAACTCGGCCAGGGTGATCGCCCCTTCGCCCTCCACGTTGGGCTCCCGGGCCTCCAGGGCGACGACGTCAGGGTGGACCTCGGGGAACCGGTCCAGGCCCAGCTCGAGGGAGTCCTCGATGGTGACGATCCGCTCGCCTGGGGGGATGTCTGCGGCCATTGCCCGCAGCAGCGTGGTCTTGCCGACACCTGTCCCTCCGCAGATCACACAGGACTTCTTCGCCCGCATCGCCGCACCGAGGAACGAGCGCAGCGCCGCATCCAGGGTACGAAGCCCGATCAGGTCGTCGCAGGTCACCTTCAGGTAGCGATGCCGCCGGACCGAGAGCGCCGGGCGAGCCGACACCGCCATCACCGCGAACAGCCGCGACCCGTCAGGGAGCTGGAGGGAGAGCCGCGGGGTCCCGGTGTCGAATCTCCGCTCGGTGTTGCCGACCCGCGCGGCTGAGGTGCGCAACAGGTCGACCAGCTCGCCGTCCGAGCGGGCGATCGGCCCCACTTGTTCGGATCGGCCGTCGGCGTAGCGGACGAAGACCCGGTCACAGCCATTGGCGTTGATGTTCTCGACCAAAGGGTCGTCGAGCAGGCGCTGGAGCAGGTCCATGCCGAACAGGGCGTCGAAGACCTCCCGGGCGAGGTCGTCCTCGTCGTCGGATGCCAGCACCGCCCGCCCGCTGGCGATTGCTTCTCGGGCCAGAGCGTCGAGAGCGTCGGCGATGAGCGCCCGGCCGAGGGCCCGCTCATCCTCGACGCTGAAGCTCGTCCCGGAGCTGGCATCGCCCTGGCGCCTCTCGGCCAGGCGGGCGAGCACCTCACGGCGCAGCCGAGCCGACAGCTGGGCGTCGCTCACCGCGCCACCCGCTCTCTGTCGTCTGCAGGTCGGGCGTACGGATCGTCATCCGAGGCTCTCGGTGCGCCGAGCACCGCATCCGGATGCTCGGTCCCCTGGAAGGGCCCTGCTCCCTTGGACGGCGCTGCTCCGGTTGTCCGGTATGGCCCAGCAGCATCGGTGGTGGCGAGCTGGTCGGCGAGACTGCGGACTGCTCGACCAAACGGCGTGCGCCACAGTGCCTTCGCCGGCGGGCCTGGGGCGGCGAATTTGCCCGCGCCGTCGGGATCGAAGGGGACATGCCCGATGACCGCCAGCCCGATCGCATCGCTGACCTCTCCGGCCGGGTAGGGACCGTTCCCGCAGAGCACCAGCCCGAGACGGTCGTTCCATGGATGTCCGGCGTCGAGCGAAAAGGCCAGGGCGTGCAGGTCGGAAAGCTCGGGGCGGCAGACCACCACCACCTGGTCCGCCCAGAGGAGCGAGGAGGCCAGTGCCCCCAGATCGCTAACCCGTCCGCAGTCGGCGACGACGTCGACATCGAGCGCGTCCAGGTCTTCGAGCACGCCGGCGGCAACAGCGAGCGCTGCACGCGCCTGGGCACCGGTCGCCGGGCCCAAGAGGACTTGACCGCCGTGCGGAAGGGCCTGGGTGTGCTCGAGGACCACCTCGGGTCCGCCCTTTCTGCGGGCGGCGGCGGCCAGGCTCACCAAGCCGGGTTCCGGTGCCAGCCCGAGCCGGGCGGCGAGGGTCCCGCCGTGAGGGTCGAGCTCGGCCAAGACGACCGGCCCCGTGGCCGCCAGAGCTGCGGTCAGCCCGAGCGCTGTCGTCGTCGCCCCACAGGAGCGCAGCGCGCACAGCGCAAGGCGGGTCACTCTGGGTTCCTGATCACGAGCCGGCCACCGGGCGGGCGGGGACGAGCACCAAGGTCGCCTCGCCAGCGGCTTCCAGCTGGGCGACCCCAGCGGCGTCGGGCTCGGGCAGGGTCAACGAGACCACCACTGCCGCCTGCGAACTGACCGGCGGGGTGTCGATCGCCGACACGGTGGCCGTCACCAGCTGGCTCTGGGCAACAGCACTTCCCGAACCCCCCGCAGCGCTCTGCCCGGGTGCCGGGGTTGGGACGACTGCCACCTGGTCACCCGTCGTCAGTGCCGGCGGGTACTGGCCTGCTTTCAAGGCGAGTGCCACGACCGCCTTGCCGGCACCCAGCCCTGTTGGCGCACCAACCTCCGCCGTGCTCAACGGGGCTCCGGCCACGAGGGGCACCGCCAGCGGGTGCCCGAGCACGCTCCCTTCCGCACTTGCGGGGAGGAATGTGCTGGCTGCGGTCCCCTGCAGGCGGACCGCACGGAGGTCCGAGGGGCCGAGCACGGTACCGGCGGGGAGGGATTGGGTGGCAACCAGCACGGACTTGGCTGCCGTCACCCGAGCCGAGGCCACGGCGAAGGCCAGGGCACAGCCGACCACCAGCAGCACGCCGGCCACCACCCAGGGGACATGGACTCGCCGGGGAGCCGAGGCTACAGACGACGCCGTCCGCGGGTGAGGCGCCATGCCATTGGCCGAGACTGTCGGCCGGGTGGTGGTCTGGGTCATGGTCGCTCAGCTCCCTTGCGCCGGTGGGACATTGATCGCCTCTCCCTGGGCCACTCGAAAGGCGGCGTGTGCCGTGGTCACAAGGGCGGGCAGGGTGCCGGTCTGACCGCCTCCGGCCCAGGTGATGGCCCAGGCGACCGTGGCTGCAACCGGGTAGGCGCCGCCGGGTTCCGACGCGCTCGACGTCGTGTAGGTGTGCCCGCACGTCGGTGACGGGGCGACAGGGTTTCCCCCGGCGGCATAGGGGCTGCCCGGTCCGTCACAGACCAAGGTGGTGCCGTCCCCGAAGCTCCACGTCACCGACGTGGGTGTGGCGGTGGCGGTAGCCGACTCGCCAGGAACGGTGGCGGTGGCAGAGAGCGGATGCCACAGGGCCGAAGACACCCAGACCCAGGTAGGGAGGTCCACCAGCTGGTCACTGGTGGTCGAGGGGGACGCCTCGATCGACGTGGCGGGAAGGGCGATCTGGCTCTCGGCCTGTTGGGCCAGCACCCCAGGAGCAGGAGGCGGGGTCACTAGTGCGGGCACGGTGCCGGCAGCCAGCCACACGATGCCGCCCCCGGTGCCATGGGTCATGCCCACACAGGTCACGAGGTAGAACGCGCCGGCCTGGCCCGGATGCTGGTCGGCGGTGTCCCACGCCGGGGGCACGAAGCTCGGGTCGGCCTGGTAGTAGCAGCCGTCCGAGCCGAGCCAGCCGAAGACCGGATCGGTGCACGGCACCATCTGACCTGCCGCGTCGGGACCCATGCATTGACCGCTGCCCTGCGATGACGTGCTGACTGGCCGTGCGGGTAGGGGGTCGCCAGGGCCGGTGGCGGGTTGGCCGGGGCTCTGTGCGGAGACGGTGCAGCCTGGGACCGACGTGGACGGCGCGCACTGGACACTTACCGTGCCTCCGCCGGCGAAGACCGGTGATGCTGTGAGGAGCAGGAACCCGACCGCACTCGCCAGGGCCAGAAGGCCAGCGAGCGCTCGCCGGTTCAGCAGGTGCCGGCCACGCCCACCTGCAGCTCGGCGACCTTCCAGACCCCGGCGGTGTCCTCGACCGTGGCGGTTGTGTGATGGCGACCACCCGGCACGTTGTTCTGCAGTCCGCCGGACACCTTGTAGTTCAACCAGTTCGTGTCGTTGAAGCAGTCGACGATGTCCACCTGGGTCGGGTCGGTCGGCGGGGACACCGAGACCACTTGGGGGTCCATGGTGGGTTGACCTCGGGTCACGATCCCCTCCTGGCGATCGACCGCGAGCCCATGGACGAGCAGTGCCAGCGCGTTGCCCGATGCGTGGTCGGCCAGGCTCGGCAACTGATAGTTGGCAGTCTGTGCTGCGATCACCATGTCGGCCCACATCGCCCGGTAGGCGGCCAGGGCGGTCGAAGCTGCCTGTTGCGACGGGCTCTCCACGGCGGTCGAAGGCACCGTGGTGGTCGGATGGCGCGGCGCCGAGGAGATGCTTCCAGAGCCGCAGCCAGCGAGGAGCACCCCAACGCAGGCCAAGGCCCCCAGCCACCGAGCCACCCGGCGCACCATCGGGGTCCCTACGGCGCCGCGCCATGTCCAGCTCCGGCCACTCCTGTAACCCTCCGGTCCGCTGACGGCACCTTCGAGCTCAGGCTCAAGGGGATCGGTAACGATATCAACACCACCAGCGTCTGCCATCCCACCAGACTTGTCAGTGATGAAGGTCACGGCAAGTAGTGACGCAGGTAGGTACAGCCGGTGATCTGAGTCACAGATGCCTGTGACCAAAGTCACACGACCGGACGCGCCGATTCCTGACGGTGTAGTCGATAGCGGCATCGGCGTTCAGTCGCCGGGCCAACCCTCGGCGCGCAAGCGCTCAGGGTCGGTAATCACGAGCCCGCCAGGTGACTTCACGACCAGCCCGTCGGCACGCAGGCCACCAAGTGCCCGGGCGACCACCTCGCGGACCGATCCGACGGCCTCGGCGACCTGCCGCTGGGTGACCGGGGCGATCAGCAGGGCGCCTTGCTGGTGCTCGGCGGCGAGGTCCAGCAGGTGGCGGGCGACCCGCTGGCGGATCGTGGAGAACGCGGTGCCCCGGAGCTCGGCCACCAGACGGTAGAGGGCAGCCGAGGCATAGCGGGCGATCACCAACGCCAGCTCAGGCTCGGTTCGCAATGCCTCGTCGAAGGCGCTGGCCCGGAAGCGCAGCAGGCGGGCATCGGTGAGGGCCTGGACGCTGACCGGTGCCGGCTCGCCGGTGAGCTGCTCGACCATGCCGAACAACCCGCCGGCACGCAGGTAGGCGACGGTGATCTGGCGACCCTCACCTGACGTGACGAACATCCGTACCAGACCAGAGACGACCAGCCCCGGAGCAGGCCGGTCCCCGACGTAATAGAGGACCCGGCCGGCAGGAGCCTCGGAACGAAGTGCATCGGCACGTAGCCGATCAAAGGCGGCGCCAGCCAGGACGGCGAGGTAGGAGGAGCCCAAGGCGGGCTCGATCAGGCTGTCGAAATCCTCAAGCGATCCTGCCATCGGGCCACTTCGGCACCATGGCAGCAGGCGGCCTGGCCAAGGTGGACATGTGTTCCTCCCCCCGCGATCGTAAGCCCGGAAGGTCCTTCGGGAACAGGGGGAACATCGCCGGTGCCGATCGGCGCTGGTCCGGCCACCGGGAGGAGGAGGTACCTGGGTCAGCAAATATCCGGCAGGAAGCTGAGGAGTGACTGCAGCGGCCGCGATGTCAGGCCCAAAAGAGGCCGACATGGAGCGCTCCCAATGGCCACTCCCTGCCCGATGTTGGCCGAGGCCGAGGCCGACACGACACCCCGTCGGATCGAAACCCCAGGAGATTTCCGATGTCTGGCAATGACTGACTGTCCTCAACGCCAGCCGGGAGACTCCCATTTTCACGTTGCGTGGTCGGCCATGGCTGCCCTCTGCGCGCACAGTCCCGCGATCTGTTCATCCACCCCCTGCGGCACAAGTCGCTGTGGCTCCGCTCAGACGCCGGTCCGGGCTCTCCATCTAACCGGAGCTAGGCGAGTGGAGGCGCAGGTCAAGTCGCTTGCCGGTGCCTGTCCAGACCTGGAGCACTCCGCTCAAGTGGAGAGCCCTTACGCCGGTGATGAGTGCGTCGCGAGCCGGATACGTGACCGGATCAGACGTTATTCTGCGTGGTCGCCAGCGGGCCCGGTGGTGGAGGCGTTTGGTGCGCGTGTTCTGTGCGCCGGGGATGGTGTCGGCGCGGTTCCGGATGCCGAACGTGTCCAGCGGGAACCGTCTGATCTGGCCCCAGGAGGTGCTGCTGGTCTTCGTCGTCGAGATCGCACCGAGAAGCGGTTGTTCTGTGCTCAGCGGCAGCTGATGTCGACCACGGGTTCTTTGTGCCTGATTTGGTAGGGAGTATGGCAGGGAAGGACGCGATTGCGTGCCCCGAGCGTGCCGATCGCGACCGGCAGATGCTTCTACACGTTGGCCGGACATTGTCGAAGCCCGTCGGCACACGAGGAGTGCAGGTGACCGGCCGGAGAGGAGGTGCCTTGGTTGACAAGTAGACTTAACATGTTACTTTGTAAGTATGCGAAGTGGACTTCCGGTGCGAGAACGAATCCTCGACGCCGCGGTGGAGATGGCCACGACCCACGGCATCGCACGGCTGTCAGTGGGAGATGTGGCACACCGGGCAGGATTATCGCGGCAGACCGTCTACAAGCACTTCTCGTCCAAACAGGTGCTTGTGGCCGAGACGGTGCGCCGGGAGGCGACCGACATCATCCGCCAGGTGGTCGATGCGTCCGAAGAGTTCAGCGACCCCACGCGTGGGTTGAACGCCGGTATTGCCACCGCGCTTCGCCTGACCCGAGTCCACCCGCTCCTCGACCGACTCATCCGTACCGAGCCGGAGTCCCTCCTTCCCTTGCTGACGTCGGCAGACGGACCGGTCATCTCGGTGGCCCGCGCCGCGGTGGCCGGGGTCATCGAGGCCCGGTTCCCCGACCAGGCGAGCGACCGTCGTTGGCAGGCCGCCGATGTGATCGCCCGGTTGCTCGTGAGCTATGCAGCCGGACCACCGGACGAGCCGCCCGACGTGCTGGCGGCGACGCTCACCGAGTTCCTGACCCAGGGGATGTTGCCAGCCCTGCTCCCGACCTGACCCAGTCCGAACGGACCGTTTTGGACCAAACCCATGCGCGTCGACGCGACGGCCTGACCGAATAGGAGACAACCATGACGACCGACGGATCTGCGGTAGCCGAGGAACGAACGGTGCCGGTGACGGCGCCCGACCAACGCCCGTGGCGGGACCGAAAACGCCTACTCTGGCTCCTCGGCTTGGCCGTGCCGCTCCTTCCGCTCGGTGGCTGGGAAGGGTTCCGGGCCACCGGCGCACCGGTGTTCTTGTGGATGGGGCCGATCTGGATCCTGGTCGTGATCCCGCTGCTCGACTGGGTCATCGGCGAGGACCGTTCCAACGCGCCCGAGTCGGCGATGGCCCAGCTCGAGGCCAGCCGCTACTACCGATGGTGCACGTGGCTCTACCTGCCGCTGCAGTTCGCCGGGTTGGTGTGGGCGACCTGGATCATCTCGACAACCCGCCTGGGCTGGGCTGGCTTCCTCGGCTGGGCGTTCACGGTCGGGGCCGTCGGTGGCATCGGCATCGCCAATGCCCACGAGCTCGGCCACAAGCGGGACGACCTCGAGCGCTGGCTGTGCCGGATCGTGCTGGCGCAGACGGGCTACGGCCACTTCTACGTGGAGCACAACCGGGGCCACCACTCGCGGGTAGCGACTCCCGAGGATCCGGCCAGCGCCCGGCTCGGCGAGTCGTTCTGGGCATTCCTGCCCCGGACCGTGTTCGGCGGCCTCCGGTCCGGATGGGGACTCGAGCGGGGTCGCCTGGCCCGCCACGGCAAAGGGTCCTGGAGCCCGTCGAATCGCCTCCTCCAGGCGTGGGCCATGTCGGCTGGGCTGTTCGGAGCACTGATCGCGGCCTTCGGGGTAGGTGTGGTGCCGTTCCTCGTGATCCAGGCGGTCTTCGGGTTCTCGCTGCTCGA
>JAJZJY010000036.1 GCA_021809885.1 Actinomycetes bacterium | reverse complement strand
GAATCGTCCCCGGCGTTCCGTCAGGTCCGGTCGTCTCGTAGAGCCACCCGTATGACTCCTCGGCCCGCTCCAAAAGGGCTGCTGCCGCCGCCCGAAAGCGCTCGGGATCAGGTGGGGTGCACATCACGCGCGCAATGAAGGAGCCAAGTACGCCCACGTCGTACAGCACTGCATTGCGTGGTCCCCACGTTGGCGCGAGCCCCTGCTCCCTGGCTAGGTCAAGCATCGCGGCAGTTGGCTGATCGCACAGCTTTGCCGCGATCCCCGTCGTCCCGCTCCCGGCGAAAGGATCGAGAACCGTGTCGCCGGGCTTCGTGTGAGTCGCGATATACAGCGCGATCGCTTCGGGAGAGATCTTCGTCGGGTACGAGAACGCATTGAACAGCGCCCCGGTCCGGGTCGCGGTCAGTGGCCTGTCGTACAGCGCCAGCACACTCTTCTCGTCCGCTTCTCCGGTGAGCTGAGTGTCGTGCTGCGAAGCGGTAGGTGCAGGTTCCGCCGTGGTCGACATACGTCGATGGTACGACAACGGTGTGTCCCGTGACCGTCTTTGCGCAGCTCAGAGGGCCTCTTCGGCGAAGAGTCCTGGTCAGCCTCCGTGTCGAGGGGCTCGCAGCCATCGGCCTGGAGAGTCCTGGTCGGTCGGTTAGCCGACCAGGACCAGGTGATCCACCACAGCGAGCCCGTGACGGCCGCAGGCAGCCGCGATGGCCCGGAAGGACGCCTGCTCGGCTTCCGTGGCGCTGAGCGCCCCGTAGCGGCGGTAGCGGACGAGGACGGAGCCCGTCGCCCGGCACGCCTGCGCTCCGAGGAGCACCGGGTGGGCAGAGAGCCGAGCGGCCTGGACCCAGCCGACAGCGACGACGGCATGCCCGACGAAGCGGTGGCGGTCGTCCATGTAGAGGACGAGGGTCACGTCCTCGCGGCGGGAGCGGAGGAGGTCCCTTGCGACCCGTGCAGCCGATGCCGGGTCGTCGATCCGCCGGGGCAGGTTGAGACCTGCCTCCGGCACGGCGTCCGGATGGGACGCTGTCCGGCAGGAGCGCCCGGTGAGCGCTCGGAAGAAGGAGTGGATTGAAGTTGTCGGGGCCATCGTGGTGCCCTCCCGTGAAGGTGGATTCATGGAGGTGACCCACACCCCTGGCCATGGCGGAGGCCCGAGGGGATGCCCGTCTCCCTCGCGCGGCTTGAGGCCGGAGCCGTCCTGCCAGGGGAGTACACCCACCGATCCGAAGCCATCGGAGCCCAGGGCGCCCGTGGTCCGGCAGCACCCACGACTGGAGAGCGTTGACCAGCAGGTCCGCCATCCCGGACACTGGATCACGCAATGCCAAGGAAGGAGGAGGCGACGACATGCCGGGCGGCCTGACGGACGGTGAGATCACGCGGATCGTCAACCGCTACATCGGCGTCTCCGGCGGTTACCTCGGCGACTTCAGCTACCGCACGCACGCCGACTTCTATCCCGAGTACTGCAACCTCGACATCGACCCGAACGGCTACGACGGGACGACCCGGGAGCGCTTCATCGCCATCCTCTCGTCCCAGTCACCGACTGACCAGGCGAAGGTTCTCCGTGGACTCATCGAGCGCTGCCCGCCCGACGAGGGGCCACCCACGAGGAAGACCGCCCATGGCGAGGTCCTCAAGCTCATCGAGCGTCTGGAGGCCGGGGGGGTCGCCGACGTCACTCCTCAGATCACGAGCGAGGTCGTCCTCCGGGCACTCACCGACGCAGAACACCTCATCAACACCTCTGGGCCGACGAGCGCTGTGGACCGGGTCCACACCGTGCTGCACGGCTACCTCCAGGCAGTCTGCGACGGAGCGTCCATCGCCTACGAGCGGGATGACTCCATGGTCGCCCTGCTCAAGAAGCTCCGGGCAGACCACCCCAAGCTCCAGGACCTCGGCCCCCGTGCCCAGGACGTCGAGAAGGTCCTGAACGCCTGCGGCGCCATCCTCGACGCCCTCCTCCCGGTCCGGAACCGGGCGAGCGTCGCTCACCCGAACCGCGAGCTGCTCGGCGAACCCGAGGCACGGCTCGTCATCAACACGGGGCGGACCATCCTCCACTACCTCGACGCCAAGCTCTCCTGAGCCTCACCACGATGCTCCTGAGCGTGACCCGGCAGGGAACCCGAAGGTCGAATCCATCCCATGAAAATCCCATGGATGGGTTCAGGATCGGCCGGAACTCCATCCGAGGTCAGCGGGCCAGGTCGCCACATCACAGCAGGTCAGAGGCCAAATCTGGACTACGGGAGATCAGCCGCGATCACGGGCCAGACAGGACGGATAGGTCTCATAACCCGAAGGTCGTAGGTTCAAATCCTACCCCCGCCACCATCGAAACGCTGGTCGGCGCGTCTCGTGCATAGGGCACAGGCGCCCGACCAGCGCTTTCGCGTTCGGGCGCTCGTCAGGGATGCGAGTTTCTCGGGCGGATTTCTCGGGGCCTTATCAAGGCTGCATAGGCATGCGTATGCAGGGTGGCGCGGCGCGTGCGGCCGCTGAGCAGCGATTCCGCGGCGCGTCTCTCGTCGGAGCTGCTGGTGCATAGGGCTGCACAGGGCATGCGTACGCACTGCCCTATCAACCGGTATGCGGAGATCTTCGGCCCTGGTTGCCTACGGAACTGCCCGCCATGCCTGCCCCGGATAGGGGACCTGCAGGAAAGATCACCGGGCGGGTCTTGCGGGACGGCCCGGTGTCGCCGCGGTGCTGGGGTGCCCCATCACCGCAGAGGGTTGCCTCATCGAGATGGGGCGGCGATGGGCGTGTTCTGTCCTGCGGCCAGCCACCACCTGCCCTCGCGTTCTACCAGCACGTAGAGGGCCATCTCCGAGAAGCCCTCTCCGGTCTCGTCGAGAGCTTGGCGGCGGACATGGGCTATCGCAATGCCGGGCAAGGGTGCTCGCAGCTCGACGACCTCGAAGCGGGAGGGGGGAGCGGCACGGGCCGCCATCAGGGAGCGGTGGACTGGGAGGAGGTCATCGGTCCCGGTGAGCGTCACCCCGTAGGGGCTACCCCAGAGCACGTCGGCGGCGAAACTGGCGTCGTAGCGGTCGGCGTCAGCGCCGTCGAGCCCGGCCTGGAGATCAGCGACGAGTTGGTCTACGGCAGCTGCGGCGTGCGGGCGAAGTTCAGGCCGCTCCAGGGCGGGACGCGTCTCGTCACCGAGGAGCTCAGGTGTGCTCCGAAGGGGTCGCAGGGCGCCACCCCATCTGGCCAGCGCGGCGAGCATCCGCCCCCGGGCGGCGACCTGGGCCTCCCTCGGGGCGCAGCGGCCGTCGGGAAGATCGTCGCCGAGGCGGAGGGAGACCTGCGGGCCGACTCCGGCCATGGCCAGTTCGGAGCAGATGGCGCGCAGGTGCTCCACGGCTCGGGTGCCTCCTTCGATGCCGTAGCCGACGAAGGCGACCGCCTTGTCAGCCCACTCGGCGTAGAGGTGGTCGAGCGCGTTCTTCAGTGCCGCCGAGGTGGAGTGATTGTACTCGGGAGTGACCAGAACGAAGGCGTCGAAGCCGCCTATCACGGCGGACCACGCCCGGGTGGTCTCATGGGCGTAGTTGCCCCAAGCCGGCGGCTCGGGCTCGTCGAGAAGGGGCAGGTCCATCTCTGCCAGGTCAACGACCTCCAGGTCGAGGTCAGGATTCGGGTCGGCGGCCACCCATTCGGCGACGCCTCGACCGAGGCGCACGGTGCGGGTGCTGCCAATCACCACGGCGGTGCGAAGTTGCGAGATGCTCGTCATGGAGCTGACCGTAAGGGTTCAACCAAGGTCGAAGTCAAGGCTTCGGGTAGCTACGATGCGCAGGTGGACGACTGGCACCAACCTGGGCTCAGCGTCGGTCAGGTCGCCGATCGTATGGGTGTCACCTGCTCGGCGGTGCGCTGGTACGACGATCACGGGCTCCTGCCCAGCGAACGCACTCCTGCCGGACACCGGCGCTTCTTCGCCGACGTGTGCTGCCGGGTGGCGATGATCCGTGCCGCGCAACGGGTTGGGCTGTCCATCTCTGAGATCGCCGACGCCCTTTCCGCCCTGCCACCGCGCCAGGCTCCCAGCGCCGAGGACTGGGAACGCCTCGCAACTCACCTGCGCGCCGTCGCGACCGAGCGCATCGAGGAGCTGTCCTTGATCCTGGCCGAGCTCACTCCAACCGATGCGAACGCACCCAAGCACGACGGCAGGCCGGCCGCCTCCTGACTGCGCCCGCCTCATGAACGCGCCAGCCGGTCGAGTAACCGACCCTGTGCCATAGGGCACCGGCCAGCCGCGCTCCACCATCGCTTGCGGGACGTTCGTTCACCGTGGACGCGAACACTGGCGCTCGACCTGTCAATGCGTCCCACGGGCGGCGGTTCTCTCCCATGCGCAGCATCGGCTTGGCGCGGTGGTCAACCGGCCGCGGTGTGGCCTGACCGATGATCTTGCCGCGCCGTGCTGGTCTGGACGCCGAGATGCCGACTCGTGGGAGGCTGGCCTCATGCGGAAGCTGACCTTTGGGATGAACCTGAGCCTGGACGGCTACATCGCCGCGCCCGGCGGCGACCTTGGCTGGAGCGTGCCGTGCGACGAGCTGTTCCAGTGGTGGTCCGACCGGGTGGGGACTACGGGTCTGGCGCTGTATGGGCGCAAACTGTGGGAGACGATGAGCTCGTACTGGCCGACCGCCGAGCCAGCAGCCCGGCGCCACACCGGCGGAGATCGAGTTCGCCCGCCGCTGGCAAGACATGGCGAAGGTGGTGTTCTCCTCGACGACCAGCGCGGTCGAGTGGAACACCCGCCTGGTAACTGGAGACGCCGTCACCAAGATTGCCCGGCTCAAGGCCGAGGATGGCGGCCCCATGGACATCGGCGGCGCCACCCTCGCAGCGGCCGCTATGCGGGCGGGGCTGATCGACGAGTACGTGCTGGCCACCGCACCGGTCTTGGTGGGTGGCGGCACGCCGTTCTTCATGGCCCTGGACAACTGGGTGAACCTGAACCTGGTGGAGACCCGGACGTTTACCGACGGCGTGATCCTGACCAGGTACGAGACCAGGCGCTGAATACCCGACCTCGGTCGGCGCGGCCTCGAGTCACCCACGGAACCCATGGCCGTTAACTGATGAACACGATCACGTCGATTGCTTCGTCGCCGAAGCACTCGCGCTGCTCGACCGGTTCCCCGACCTGCACCCCGACGTAGTCGCCTTGGAGGCCCGCGAGCCGAACCTCGAAGGGGAGGGCGGGGTGAGCCTGGCCGAGCTGGTCCGTTGGGCGCTTCGCATGTCGCCGGACCGGGTGATCGTCGGCGAGGCCCGAGGCGAAGAGGTCCTCGCCCTCCTCAACGCCATGAGCCAGGGCACCGACAGGTCGATGGCCACCCTGCACGCCTCATCGTCGAAGGGGGCGTTCTCCAAGCTCGCCACCTATGCCACCGACCTGGGCGGTTGACGGCTCGAGGCGGTTCCATAGCTCGCTGGGCGGCTGGCCGGATGCACGTCGGCCCCGCCCGATCGACGCTCCGCGTGCCCTACGTCACCGTGGGCGTCGCTGGCGTGCAGGTTGCGATGCGGTCGCGCTGCAGAAGATGTTCGATGCCGTCAAGGATGCGCTCGAGGCCGTAGCTGAGCTCTTCGTCGATGCCGGCTTGGTCGTCGAAGGCGCCGGTGGCGGCGACGGCGGAGACTTCGGGGAAGCGTTGGGGGTCGATGAGCTGGCGGAGCAGCTGGCCGTAGGAGGTTCGGGACGCGGTGTCGTTGGCATCGGGTTCGACAGGGGGTGAGAGGTCACGGGCCAGGCTGGCTTCGCTTCGGACGAACACGCCGAGGAGCAGCACGGTGGAGAGTCGTTGCTGGTCGGTCAGCTCGGTTCCGGCGAGGCAGCGCAGGCCGGCTTCGAGCCAGGCGATCTGGGTGGGCGTGGGCGGGACGCGGCTCATCGGTATGTGGGCGGCCCAGGGGTGACGGAGGTAGCCGTCGAAGAGGGTCGCAGCCCACTGCGCGAGGTTGTGCCGCCATCCCTTGCCAGCGAGGTGTCCAGGAGGCTTCCCGCAAGCGTGGTCGACCATGAGGGCGAGCAGTTCGTCCTTGGAGTCGAGGTAGCTGTAGAGCGCCATGGTGGACACGCCGAGCGCGGCGGCGACTCGGCTCATCGACACGGCCCCCAACCCGTCGGCCTGAGCGAGGCTGACGCCGGCGGCGACGATGCCGTCGAGGTCGAGGCCCGGCTTGGGACCCTTGCGGGGCGACGGACGCCGGCCCCACGCCCGCTCGATGCCGGCCGAGAGCCCGACGGTGCCGGATCGGCCGCTGGTCTCGGCGCCCATGACCAGGATTGTACCCCGTAAGCGGTACGACGTATTATATACGGCATATGGAGAACGGCGTGCGATCGAGGGACGGGCTGGGCGGCGAGCCGGCGATCATGGCGAGAGGTCTGCGCAAGGCCTTCGGTTCCCTCGAAGTGCTCCAAGGCGTCGACCTGGACGTGCCGGCCGGGAACGTGTTCGCGTTGTTGGGACCGAACGGGGCGGGCAAGACCACGATGGTCCGCATCTTCACGACGCTGTCGCGCCCGGACGCGGGCGAGGTGCGTGTCGCCGGTCATGACCTCGCCACCCAGGCGCACCGCGTCCGTCGAGCGATCAGCCTGACCGGCCAGTACGTGGCGCTCGACGAGCTGCTCGACGGCGACGAGACGCTGCAGATGATGGGACGTCTTTGGGGCCTGTCGAGCTGGGGAGCGAGCGCTCGCAGCCATGAGCTGCTGGAGGAGTTCGGCCTCGCCGACGCCGCCCGGCGGCAGGTCCGCCACTACTCCGGCGGGATGCGTCGGCGCCTGGACCTGGCGGCCAGCCTGGTCGGGCGGCCTGCCGTGATCTTCTTGGACGAGCCGACCACCGGTCTCGACGTACGCAGCCGCCAGACCATGTGGGACGCCGTCCGCCGACTCGCCGCAAGCGGGTCGACGATCTTCCTCACCACCCAGTACCTCGAAGAGGCCGACCAGCTCGCCGACGAGGTCGTGATCCTCCATGGCGGACGCATCGCCGGCTCGGGCACCCCGGCCGAGCTCAAAGCCCGAGTCGGCGGCGACCGGCTCCGACTGGCCCTGGCCTCTCCCGGGGCCTTCGACGACGCCTCCCGACGCCTGGATGGCCGAGTGCTCGTGGCCGACGCCGATCGCCTGACGATCGACCTCGACACCGACGGCTCGGCTGCCCAGGTGCGCTCGCTGCTCGACGAGATCGACCCCGACCGAGAGACGGTGAGCCGCTTCGAGCTGCGCAGTCCCACCCTCGACGACGTGTTCCTCGCCCTCACCGGCCACGCCGCTCGACTCGAGCCGGAACAGGAGAAAGCAGCCGATGCCTGAGATGCTCACCACCACAGGGCTACGTCCGTCAAGGTCGGTGCGTGACACGCTCATCTTGACGCGCCGTTCGCTGCGGCTCACGGCCCGCAACCTCGACGCCCTCTTCAGCGGCCTGCTCCTGCCGGTGCTCTTGTTGTTGCTGTTCGTCTACCTGCTGGGTGGTGCCATCCACACCGGCATCTCCTACGTCGTCTATGTCGTCCCTGGGGTCGCGATGCTCTGCGCCGGCTACGTCGCCGCCCAGACCGCCATCACGGTGAACCACGACCTGACCGGCGGGGTCATGGACCGTTTCCGCTCCATGGACGTCAGCGGCGTCGCGCTCTTGACCGGCCACGTCGTCGCGTGTGTGGTCCGCGACATCGCCTCCACCGTCCTGGTCTTCGCCGTCGCCTTCGCCATCGGGTTCCGAGCCACCACCAACGGCCTCGACTGGCTGGCAGCCGGCGGCATCCTCGTCTCCTACATGCTTGCCATCTCCTGGGTTGCAGCCACCGTCGGCCTGCTCGCCAAGTCCCCCGAGGCTGCCGGCAATGCCACCTTCGTGATGATGTTCCTGCCCTACCTGAGCGGAGCGTTCGTGCCGATCAGCACCATGCCCGCCTGGATCCACGGCTTCGCGGACAACGAGCCGCTCAGCCCGATCATCGACTCCTTTCGCGGTCTCATCCTTCACGCCCCCACCGGCCAGAACCCACCGATCGCGATTGCCTGGTGCGCAGGAATGCTGCTCGCCGCTACTACCGCAGCATCGTTCCTCTTCCGCCGGCGGAGCGGATGAACCTCGACCTCATGAGCAAGCACAGGTCATCGACCACGTTGGCGGACGGTGGACGCTGACGGTCGCCCGGCATCTCGGCGGAGACAGGATCGAGCCGGCAACTCTGGACGCGCTGACCGGCCTCGACCGGTCGCTCGGTGTGCTTCTGGCAGGCGGTCGTGGTGTTGGCCGTGGGACGGCGAAACCCGATCAGCGCGGCGGTCGCGGCGGCGAGGACGAAAGCGGCGGTGACGCCGATGCCGCCGAGCACGGCAAGGCCGAGGGAGGTACCGAGCTGGCGCGAGGCGTTGACGATGCCCGAGGCCGCGCCTGAGACGCCGGTGGGGACGTCGCGCATGGCGACGTGGGTGACGCCGGGGACGATGACACCGAACCCGGCTCCGGCAAGGACGTAGCCGATGGCGGTGAGCACGAACGGGCTGGTCGCATCGGCTCTGCTGAGCGCGAAGATGCCGACGGTCGCGACGAGGCACCCGGCGCCGACCTGTGGGTGCCGAAAACCCGATCGCTGCGCACTGACTCGGGGCAAGGTAGCAGTTCTGCTACGCTGGTCAGCGTGAGCCACATCGCACAGAAAGAGCTGCGTAACCACGTCGGCGAGGTGCTCCGTCGGGCCGAGGCCGGCGAGACCCTCACCGTGACGGTCGCCGGTCGTCCCGTTGCCGAGCTCGGCCCGGCCCATCGCCGCCGCTGGGTCAGCGGTGCCACACTCGCCGGCATCTGGCGCGCAAAGGCGCCGCGGGGGCTGGATGCCGACCTCGAGCGACTGCCGGCAGGCGTCGTAGACCCGTTCGCTTCGTGAGGGCCGTGCTCGACACGTCGGTGCTCATAGGCGAGCTCCCCCCGCCTGACGACGTCGAGGCCGCCATCAGCGTCGCTTCGATAACCGAGCTGCACTTCGGTGTCCTCGTTGCCGGTGACGATGACGAGCGGGCTCGCCGCACCGCCCGACTTTCGGTGGTCGAGGCAACGTTCGACCCCCTACCGATAAGCGTCGAGGTCGCCCGTGTCTGGGGTCAACTCGCCGCCGCGGTGGCCCGCCGTGGTGGCAATCCAAGACGGCGCCAGATCGACCTCGCCATCGCTGCCACCGCCCAGGTGGAAGGAGTGCCCCTCCTCACCGAGAACCTCGGCGACTTCCAGATCATCGATGACCTGGTCGACGCTCGGCGACCGTTCGACCGATAGCTCGTGGCGAGCTCCCGCGCGGAAGCAGAACCTCCCCCGATTGGGAAAGACCTTCGGGTGGAGAACGGAAGATCGAAGCGCTGATATGGCGGCTCGGAGTTTCTCGGGATCAGGCCCCAATTCGGCGACATTGAGTAGGGCAACCGCCCAGGCGGCTGCATAGGGCAATCACGGTGACCAGCGCCTTCGTCGGGTCCTGAACCCGATGGTCGTGCGCTGGCCCTGAACCCCCGCCACCACGACCGCTGGTCAGGCGCGCACCTCGTGCAGGGGTGCAGGCGCCTGACCAGCGGTTTCTCGTTTCGACGCCCGGCGGAGGTGCGAGTTTCTCGGGTGTTTTTCTCGGGGCCCTATCAAGCCTGCGTAGGGCATGCCATGGCAAGGTGGCGCGGCGCGTGCGGCCGCTGAGCAGCGGGTTCGCGGCGGGCTTCTCGTTGGATCCGCTGATGCGTAGGGCTGCACAGGGCATGCGTATGCAGCGCCCCGATCAACCGGTCACCTGGTGAGCTGGGAACCCTCGACATCCTGAGCCGGAACGCCGGCGACTCCCAAATGCGCGCAATGCCATGAGAGCGGGGGAGCTTGCACGCCTCGCGTATGTATGGTTCTACGGTATGGCTCGCCGTCGATATTGATGTTGGGCCTCGTTGTAGCCGGCTGCGGCAACGGCGGCGACATCCTGACCGATCAGCGCGTGCGAGTAGATATCGAGTAGCGCCAGCGCAACGAGTCGCTCCCCATCGGGGCCGAACATGTCCGTGCCGAGAGCACGGGACACGTGTTCGTGGAGGAGCGGGATGCCGATCTTCATGGCGGTGACCAATGCAGCGCGGACCCTTCGGTCGACGGTGGGCGTGTCCGGGCGGGAGTCGTCGGCCCGTGTGAGCCAGGCTTCGGTCATCGTCACCAGTTCGTCGAAGATCGGTCCTACGGTCGGTGAATCGTCGGCCAAGGAACGGGCCACGTACCGACCGAAGGGTTTAGATGTCTCCTGGACTTCGGCCGCCGCGCCTGGATCGGAGAGGATCTCGGCATTGGCGCGGTGGATCATCTCGAACACGTAGTGGTCACACGCCTCTCGCAGGTCCTCCTTTGATCCGTAGTGGTGCCGGAGCAGTCCGGGAGAGACGCCGGCCGTCTTGGCGATCGCCCGGATCGTCGTCCGGTCATATCCGTCACGGGCGAAGTGCTCGAGGGCCGCCTCGCGGATCCGTGCGCGTGCGGTCAAGTCCTCGAAGGCAACCGACCGCTCCTTGATGGGCCGGTCCGCAGGAGTTGGCGGGGGTGTCCGCTCCGTTGTCATGATCCCTGCAGGTCCCGGCGCATGAAAGCCAGCCCCCCGACGAGAGCAGCGGCCACACCGATGCCGATCATGATGCCGTTCGCCTCCCAGTTCGGCGACAAGCCGGGAGCCGAGGCCATGTGATGGAAGACCGACGTGTCGAGGATCCAGTGGCTCACGGTCCCGAAGCCACCCACAATCACAATGAGCAGCGACCAGCCCAACACCGTGTAGACGACGATCGAGGTGGCACGAGGGAGTACCCCGAAGGTGAGCACTCCGATCCCCAAGATGACGATCGCCGGTGGCACGAGGTTGATGCCGGCCCCGAGCAGGCTCGTGAAGCTCAGGCCAGTGTGTTGGCTGGCCGCTCCGAGCCAGCCCAACACGCCGGCCGCGATGCCGCTGAGCACCAACACGACGAGCGCCACCACGAGCCTGCCGCCGAGCCACGTGCTCCGAGACACCGGACGGACCATGAAGTTGTCCAGCGTCCCCTCGGACTCTTCGACGCGTGCCGCCGTGACCTGGCCGGCGGCTACGAAACCGATGAGGATCGCCTCGATGAGGAAACACAGGCCAAACACCTCGGCGGCGCCGGTGCCACTAGCCCCGAGCTTCGAGAACACCTGCTTCATCGACCCCGAGATCGTGGCTCCGGTCGATTTGGCGATGAGCCCGTAGAGGAAGGCGGAGACGCCGATGGCGATCCACCAGCCGATGACCGTTGCCCGCAGCAAGCGGACCGCCAGTCCGCTCGGGCCGTAGAGCAGCCCGAGGTGGGCTGGGCTGTGGTCGCGGTCGGCCACGATACTCGCCCCGGCGTCACGAGCACCGGCGACGCGTACCGCGACAACAGCGAGCATTGCGGTGAAGGCGACAATCGGGAGCAACGCCAGGGGTTGGGGTGAGGTGAGCGGTTGGAGCTCTTCGACCCATCCAAGGGGGGAGGCCCAGATCAGTCCATGGAGGCCCACTCCGGCATCGGCGATCAGCCGCACGCCGTAACTGACCCCGAGGAACACCGCCCCGAAGGAGGCTGCTTGGCGCCGGGTGGCACCCAGTTGGCTGGTCACGGCCCCGACGGCGAGGAACATGGCCGCGGTCGCCACCATGGCCACGGAGAAGTAGAGCGACGACCCGGTGCTGATACCGACGTTTGAGGTGTGCCCCGAGAGCACGGCGATGATGGCGGTGATCGCCCAGAGCGTCACCAAGCCGCCGCCCAGGCCGGCGATCACCTGGGCCGTGGCACCTCCCCGCGTGGTGCGACCGCACAGGAGGAGATCCCAGCGCCCGCTATCCTCCTCGCCGCGCAGCAACCGGGTGCTCGTGAGCAGCCCCCACACGGCGCCGAGGATCATCAGGGCCATGGAGATCTTGAACACGGTGAACCCGCTTACCGTCTGGAGCTGGGGTGCGGGTCCGAACAGGGCGCTCATCGCCTTGCTCGTGCCGTAGGTGGCGGCCAGAGCGTCGCGTTGCGCTGCCGTCTTGTAGATCCGGCTGTAGGTGATCTCCGACGAGGCGATGGCGAGGCCGAAGATGTACCCCCACAGGATCCCTAAGCGCACGGCTTTCCGCGTGCTGAATGCGGCGATGACGCTGCCCGGGGACCCACCGGCACGCACCGGCGCCATGATCCGGGCCCGGATTCCGAGGTCAGCCTGCATGGCCGTCTTCTCCGTATTGGGCGAGGAACAACTCTTCAAGGGACGGTTCTCGGCTCACCAACTCGGTCACGCGCGCGGCTGCCAGGACCTTTACCAGCGACTTGACGGATCCACGGACCTGGCAACGCACCAGCGAACCATCGGCTTGCACCGCGCTCACCCCAGGGACCACCGACAGGTCGGGCACCTGACCGTCGAATCTCGCCTCAACGGTCAGCGCGCTCAGGTGACGCATCTCGGCCAACGTGCCCATCTCGACGAGTTTCCCGTCGCGCAAGATGCCCACCCGGTCACAGAGAGCCTCCACCTCGCTCATCATGTGCGACGAGAGGAACACGGTCTGGCCACGATCCCTGGCCTCGTGGACGCAGTGGCGGAAGGCCTGCTCCATCAACGGATCGAGCCCGCTGGTTGGCTCGTCGAGGATGAGCAGGTCGGGACGGGCCATCAACGCGGCGATCAGGATGACCTTTTGGTGGTTCCCCTTCGAGTAGGCGCGCACCTTCTTGGTCGGATCGAGATCGAAGCGCTCGATCAGCTCATCGCGGTAGGCCACGTCGACCTGGCCGTGGACCCGGCCGAGCAGGGCCAGGGTCTCTGCGCCAGTCAGCGAAGGCCACAGGTTCGCCTCGCCGGCCACGAAGGCCAGCCGACGATGGGTCTCCACCGGCTGGCGCTGGCAGTCGAGCCCGAAGATCTCTGCTCGCCCTTCGGTCGGACGACTCAGCCCCAGCAGCAAGCGGATCGTGGTCGTCTTGCCTGCCCCGTTGGGTCCGAGATATCCGACCACGTCGCCCCGGGCGACTTCGAGGTCCAGGTGATCGAGGGCCACGACGTCGCCGAAGCGCTTCGTCAGGCCGTCGGTGCGTAGGGCCGTGTCGGGGTCTGACATGGGCGAGCCTCCCAGACTATACAGACGCATAATCAACCAGACTACCGTATAGCATTTGCAGCAGCAGGACCAGGGCCAGAAGGCCCAGGTCTCACCGGAGGGCTGTGGGTGACCGTCGGGTCATGAGCTGCGGCAAAGTGCTCAACGCCCCGGTAATCGGCATGGCGTCGACCCCCGGCGGGCACGGCTACTGGCTCGTCGCCGCCGACGGCGGGGTGTTCAGCTTCGGCAGTGCCCGCTTCTACGGCTCGATGGGAGGCAAGCCGCTCAACGCGCGCGTGGTCGGCATGGCCACCCCGTGCCAGACACCATCTGGAATTGGCTGCTACTGACGGCGGCCTGCCGCTGCACGATGTGCGGCCCATGGTTGGCGGTTCGTGCCGCTGGAATTGGATCTCGATGGCGTCCGCGTCCACGGGGCTGGTCGGGCGGCGCGTCATCACGCCAAAGGCGCACCCGCGGCGTCCTCGGAGGTTGTTTCACTCGCCGATCCCTGAGCGGACGGGCGCCTGTTCTCCGCGCAGGGCCCCATGGCCGCTCCGTAGGACGTTCGTCTACTGACACGGCACAGCGCGTCTCCATGAAGTCGGCCTCTGTGGTCCGCAGATAGCATGAAGCGTTGGCGATCCGAGACTTCGTCGGAGGGTCCGACTGGAGGTGGTGGCGTTGCTTCGTGCCGTGTTCGTACGGACCTTGAAGCCCGGCGTGACCTACGAGCAGTTCAAGGACGCGTGGGTGCCCGAAGGGACCTCGGGCGACTACCCGGTTGCCGTGCGCGTCAGCCGCAACGTCGCCAACGACCGCCAGGTGATCACGATCGTCGAGGTCGATGTCCCTGTCGCCGAGTTCGAGACGGCAAGCGCGGCGTTGACCCGACCCGACGCCCGGCAGCGTCTCGCTGAGATCGTGGAGGTAACGGACCTCGAAGGCCTCTACGAGGACGTCTTCGACGAGTCCTCCTTGTAGTGGCAGCCCTTGCGCATCCTCCGGCCGTGTCGTTTCGAGCTGACCCTCGGGGTGGGCGGCGCGCAGCCGGGCCAGTGGGTGTTCCCGACGTGCACGGGCCCGGGCGTGCTCAATCCCATGCCGCCGGTGTGGGTCTCCGGCCCCCAACCGGCCGCCGGCATCGTCCAGGTTGCCCCGGTGGTGGTGGCCGAGCAGGCGGCGAAGACCTTGGGACTGTCGTCTCCGGTGATCGAGATGGCCCCGCCCGACGGCCACCCACAACTGGTCAACGTGGCGACGTGGCTGTGGGTGAGCCCTGCCGGCTGGCATCCCCTCACCGCGACGGCGTCGGCCGGCCCGGTGACGACCACGGCGACGGCGACGCC
>JAJZJY010000035.1 GCA_021809885.1 Actinomycetes bacterium | reverse complement strand
CTGCGCCAACGGCTGATCGAAGAGGCCGCCACCCCGACAGTAGAGGAAGTCCTGGAGCGTGCCGGCGGCCGGGCCGGGGGTTCGGTCCCGTTCTCCGAGGCGGTAGCCGTCCTGCGCCAAGACCGTGATCGTCGTTGACGCGAGCGTGCTGTCGCCGGCCCTCGCCGATGACGGTGACGACGGCGACCGGGCCAGGGAGCGCTTGCGCGGCGAGCACCTGTCTGCTCCCGAGCTCGTCGACCTGGAGGTGTCCTCGGTCCTCAGGCGGCTCGTGCTTGTGGGCCGCCTGCCCCTACGCCGAGCCGAGCTGGCAATGTCAGACCTCGTGGCCCTGCCCCTGCGCAGGGTCTCGCACCGGGTGCTGCTCGCGCGCTGCTGGGACCTCCGGGACAACCTCAGCGTCTACGACGCCTCGTACGTCGCCCTGGCCGAGCAGCTCGAGACGATCCTGGTCACCGCGGACACCCGGCTGGCCGGCGCCCCAGGCCTCCGCTGCAAGATCGACCTCGTGACCAGCACCCCAGGAGAGCCAGAAGCATCGCCATAGACCGATCACCGCGAGAACCCGAGGATGGTCTACCGGGCGGGTGGGGGCCTTCTGTCCGCAACCACGAACAGCTTTGATCCTGGGGTTCGCGGTCTTGGTCCCAGATGGGCCCAGCAGGTCTCGCCGTTGCGCACCCACGCGGCTCAGCCGAGAGGTCCGAGCAGGTAGCGCTGGAGGGTCGGCGCGATGGCGGCGACGACTGCCTCGGGGTCGATCGATGCGAGCGGCTCGACTCCCACGATGTAGCGGGTCATCGTGAGGCCGACGACCTGGGAGCCGATCAGGGCGGCCCGGAAGGCGGCGTCGGGGACGCCGAGAGCTTCGGTGAGCGGCGCGAAGATGCGGGAGGTGACGAGCTCTCGTACCATGCGGGCCGCCTCGGGCTCGGAGGCGGCGGCGCGCACGAGCCCGGTCACGCGGCTGCGGCCCTGCCCGGACTCGAGTGTCTCCACGAGGAAGCGGGCGACGCGCACTCCGAGGGTTTCGGTGTCGCCCCCGAGGAGCTCCGGCAGCACCGCCTCAGGCTCGTAGGGCAGCTCGACGACCGAGACAAACAGCTGCTGCTTTGAGCCGAAGAAGTGGACGACGAGCGCCTGGTCGACCCCGGCACCCTCGGCGACCGCCCGGATGGTCGTGCGGTCGTAGCCGCGTTCGGCGAACAGCCGCCGCGCCGCCTCGGCGATCGCCTCGCGGGTGCCGCTCACGCCTGGCCGCCGTCCGGTGCGTCGGGTAGGGGACTTCATGGCGAGATCAACTCAACGGTCGCTGAGTTTCTCTGCTACAATTCAGCATCAGTAGAAATCCTAGCGGCCAGGGAGGTCGAGATCTCAGGGGTTGACGCAGGACCGAAGAAGCGCCGCGCGGTGCTCGCGGTCATGGTGCTGGTGCTCATAACTGTCATCTCCGCCACCAGCGGCCTCAACGTCGCCCTACCCGACTTGGCGCGCTCGACCGGTGCCTCCCAGACCCAGGTGCAGTGGATCGTCGACGCCTACGCGCTCGTCTTCGCGGGCCTCCTGCTGCCCGCGGGCGCGCTCGGTGACCGCTACGGCCGTCGCGGGGTGCTCAGCGCCGGGCTGGTCGTCTTCGCCACCGCGGCCGGGGCAGCGGTGTTCGTCTCGAGTCCGGGTGCGCTGATCGGCGCACGCGCGGTGATGGGCGTCGGCGCGGCGCTGGTGATGCCCACGACGCTGTCGGTGATCACGACCTCGTTCCCTCCCGAAGAGCGCGGCGCCGCGGTCGGTGTCTGGGCCGGCGGGGCGGGCGGGGGAGCCGTCATCGGCCTCTTTGCCTCGGGTCTGTTGCTGCAGTGGTTCTCCTGGAGCTCGTTCTTCGCCCTCAACGTCGGGCTCGCCGTGCTCGCTCTCGCGGGCACGCTCGTCTTCGTACCGGCCTCGGCCGCCGCCGATCCCGACCCGCTCGACCCGGTAGGCGTCGCCTTGTCGGTCGCGGGGATCGCGGGGATCGTCTACGCGACGATCGAAGGGCCGACCCGGGGCTGGACGAACCCGATCACGCTCGGCGCCTTCGCCGCCGCCGCGGTCGCGCTGGTCGGGTTCGTCGTCTGGGAGCTGCGCCGGGACCGGCCGATGCTCGACCCGCGCCTCTTCGCGCTGCGCGGGTTCGCCATGGGGTCGCTGTCGATCACCGTGCAGTTCCTCGCTGCGTTCGGCTTCTTCTTCGTGGTCATCCAGTACCTGCAGTACGTCGCCGGCTACCGGCCGCTGCACGCCGCCGCCGCGCTGTTGCCGCTGCCGGTGATCCTGATCCCCCTCGCCCGCGCCGCGCCAAGGATCGCTGGGCGCGTCGGCGCCAACCGTGTTGACGCCGGCGGGCTCGCGTTGATGGCAGGCGGCTTCGTTGTCTTCTCCTTCCTCGGCACCCACTTCTCCTACTGGCACTTCGTCGCCGGCCTCGTCCCGTTCGCGGCCGGGATGGGGTTGGCCGGCACGCCCGCCACGGCTGCGATCACCTCGTCGCTTCCCCAAGAGCGTCAGGGGATCGGCTCTGCGGTCAACGACACCTCGCGCGAACTGGGCGGCGCGCTCGGTATCGCCGTCCTCGGCAGCGTGCTCAACGACCGCTACCGCAGCCAGATCGGACCGGATATCCAGCACCTTCCCCCTGCTGCTGCTGCGCACGCCAAGGCATCGATCGCGTTCGTCGAGCAGGCAGCAGGCCGCTTCGGCACACCCGGCCGAACGCTGTTGGGACACGCCGAGCAGGCGTTCGTGAGCGGCCTCAGCCTCGCCATGCTCATAGCCGGCGGGATCCTCGTCGCGACCGCCCTGGTGGTCGCCCTCCGAGCACCGCCGGAAAGATCGTGACTGGCCCGATGGCGCTCGGTCTGACGCCGCAGAGCCGCCCGGAAGCACCCGCTACCCGGCGGTCGGCGCGGGGATGCACAAGGCGTACGTCGGCGCTTCCGCCCTTAGGGACTGGATGAGTCGGGTGCCTGAGGAGAAGGAGTGCCAGATGGCGTGACCGAGCGACAGGCTGTCGTCAGCCAGCCGGTGCAAGTCCGGTCCGGGGAGACACCAGGGTCCCCGGTAGCGCCGCTCCCGGCGGCGGGAGAGACCCCGCGCGTCAGGGCCGCCGGCGAGCGCGCTCGAGGTGCACGGCGACGGCTATCGGCGCGGCGAGCAACATCACGACCACGGCGATGCCCACCCAAGGGGGGATCACGAGGCCGCTGGTGGTGCAGTGCGTGACCGTGGGCACTCCGGGGCGGCCCGATGCGTTGCAGGTGCCGACGGCGGTGGGAAGGCCGAGCAGCAGCACGGGCAGCGCGAGGCCTCCTGGGACCACCAGGGTGCCCAGCAGCTTGTCGCGAAGCCGCCAGGTGGCCGAGGACCACAGCAGGCCAACGCCGGCCAGCCAGCCGATCAGGAAGAAGAACCCGCCGAGCAGCACGAGCCACGGCACGAGCGCGTCGGCCCACCCGCCGGGCCCCGACACCGCTCGGGCGCCTGCCTCCGCGGCGATCTCCTCGGGGTTGCCGACGCGCTCGAGCAACGCCCGCACGGCTGCCTCGTCCCCACCGTCGAGGCGGGCCCGGGCCTCGCTGATGTGCACCGAGATCTCGTCGCAGATCTCCCGCCGGCGAGAAGCCGGCAGGCCGGCAAGGGCACGATCGAGGTCGTCGAGGTAGCGCTCGACGATCCGGTCGGCGTCACTACGCGTATTCATGACGGTTGCGCCTCCTCCAAGATCCGGTCAACTGCGTCACGGAATGCCCGCCAGTGCCCGACGAACGCGGCCAGCGCGACACCGCCGGCCTCGGTGAGCCGGTAGTAGCGCCGGGGCGGCCCCTGGGCCGACTCCCGCCAGGTGGTCTCCACCAGGCCGTTGCGGCGCAACCGGGCCAGCAAGGGATAGATGGTGCCCTCGCTGGCTACCAGCCGGCTGTCGTCAGAGAGGGTCCTGGCCAATTCGAAGCCATAGCGCTCCTCCTTGGACAACAAGGCGAGCACGCAGTGCTCAACCGAGCCACGCCTGAGCTGAGCCAACCACACAGGCTCGTCGCCTGGAACCATGCGTAGCATGATAGCTCTCGGTGGACACAGGTGGACACCATTGAGCGGTGGCTCTCTCGGCGGCCGTGCCCCGCGTGCGATGACTCGGCCGCGATCGTGGAGCTCGTCGACGACGGCGTGATCGCCATGCCCACAGCAACCCGGCCGACCCGACACCTTCACCGCCCAAGCCCTGCCGCCCTCCGCCGACCTGCGGTCGGCTCCGGTTGCCCTGCCGCCCCTCCGGTCGCTGCGCTCCCTGCGGGTGGCCCACGGACAACTGGGTCACGTCCTCCGCAGCACCCCGACCGGTACCCCCGGTTGACACTGACGACCTCCCCGGGAACAACGACACCAACCGGTCGTCCCATGGACGTGGCAAGTGATAGCCCGGCTCCATGGGGTTGTTGTGCGCTCGAACCGCGAGCGAGTACCGGCCCGTGGTTTCGACCCGTGAGCAGACCGAGCTCCGGCCTCCCGGCGCCAGTGCGGACGGACCGGTCTGGGTGTGACCCGCCACCCTGGCAGGACCGAGGCCCCACGCTGATCGTTGTCATCCACCACAGACTGGGTCCCGCGCCGGCCAGGCGAGATAGCCGGCTCGGAACCCTACGGGATGGCGGCGCTGTCACAGCCGAGGGGTAGGTTGTGGTCAGCATTCGGCCCGGGCGGGCCCTCTCGGCAGGCGTTGGCCCCTCGTGGTACGGGGGCGAGGAGGGTCCACGATGGTCACTTCCGTCTGGGAGGAGCCCCGAGTCGACGAGGCGGGGGCGTTTGGCGCCGAGGACGGCGACGCAACGGGGGAGCCTCCGAGGGGCTCGTTGTGGGCGCTCAGCGCGTGGCTGCGCGCCCGGCGGACGGCGCTTGACGCCGGCGAGGCGGCCTGGTTGGCGGGTCTGGCCCGCTTCGACCGGGAGGCGGGGTGGGCCGCCGAGGGCTGCGGGTCGGCGGTGGGGTGGCTCTACGCCAGGGCGGGCATGGCTCGGAGCACGGCCTACGAGAAGCTGCAGATGGCCCGGGAGCTGGAGCGCCGGCCGGTGCTGCGCGACGCGTTCCGGGTGGGGCGGGTGTCGTACTCGGCGGTGAGGGCGATCGCCCGGGCGGTGGGCGCCGAGCAGGAGACCGACGAGGCGCTGGTGCGCGTGGCGGAGTGCGGCTCCCTCGCGGACGTGGAGCTGACCGTCGCCCGGTACCTGTCCTACGCCGGCCAGGACCGCGAGCCGGCGGAGACCCGCGCCCGGCGGGGCCTGCACCTGGTCCGCCAGTGGGACGGCACCACGCGGGTGGAGGGCGTGCTCACCGACCTGGAGGCCGCCGAGCTCGACGCCCGACTCCGCCGGATGATCGCCCGCCGTGCCGGCGACGACCCGGGTGAAGCTGCCGAGGCGTCCGAGTCCGCAGGCGTGGAATCGGACGAGACAGTGATATCGGAGGGACCGGTCGACCCGGAGCCGCACTACCCGGCGATGATGGCCGACGCGCTCATGGACCTGGTGCGGACGGCGGCGGGTGGCGACGTGCCGGCGGGAGATCGGTACCTGGTGCACGTCGTGGTCCGTGAGGACGGCGGAGCCGAGCTGCTCGGCGGCCCGCCGCTGTCACCGGCGGTGGCCGCGCTCGTGCAGTGCGACTCCGGGAGCGTTGTCCACCTGGTCGACGGCAGCGGTGCGCCGCTGCGATTGGGCCGGCGTCGCCGGGCCTGGAGCGTGGCGCAGCGCCGAGCGGTGACGGTGCGCGACGGTGGCCGGTGCCGGTTCCCCGGCTGCCTGCACCGGATGGTCGACGTCCACCACATCGTGCCGTGGGAGGACGGTGGCCAGACCGACGTCGACAACGGGCTCCTCCTGTGCCGTCGCCACCACGAGCTGGCCCACGCGGGCTGGACCATCACGGGTGACCCGGCGGGCACCCTGCGCTTCCGGTGCCCGACCCGATAGAGACCTGCGGGTTTCCCAACTGTGATCACTCCCGAACCTCGGCGTTCGGGCTCGGCCTGAGGGCCCATGCGAGGACCACCTCCCCTCGCCGGCGGACCACCGGCCTCGCCCAAATTCCGCAGGTAGGCGTACCAGCACCGGGGGAGCACCGATGTGGTCAGCGGCGCTGGTGACCGTAGTCGGGCTGGCAGCCGGAAATCGGGGACTTTCGGCTGGCATCAGCCGGCATTTTGACGCCAGGTCTCACGGCGTGGTCGGGCCGGGGCCTGGGTCCTGGACGCCGGTGACGCCGATCGAAATGAGGAACCGGGCAAACGCCTTGCCCCCAGCGGTGGCGGTCCCGTCGGGCGCCCCGTTGTACTGGGAACCGGGTGCGGGTGCGGGGCCGTTCGCCGACGCCCAACCCCACTCGGTCCACGGGTCGCCGGGCAGGGCGGTGGCGATCTGCTCGCCGGCGTGCACGACGGTGCCGGTGGGCAGGAGGTTGGTGAGGTGTTCGGCGACGTAGATGTACAGGCCGGCGTGGGAGCCGCTCGTGAGCCGGTAGGAGATGAAGCCGCCGCCGGGCCACCCGCTGCCCGTGGAGGAATACGTGATCACTCCGTCACCGATGGCCACCACGGGGGAGGGGGCGTTGGGGATCCAGTCCACTCCCTGGTCGATGCGGGCAGGCGACCAGCTGCCCTGGGTGAACGGATTGACGTACCCGGAGGTCACGGGCGCGGGTGGGGCCGGGGTGGTGGAGGGTGCCGGTGTCGTCGGTGGTGGTGTGGTGGTGGTCGGTGTCGTTGCTTCGGCCGTGGCGGAGGCTTCGGTTGGGGCAGGGGCTTCGGTGGTGGCAGGGGCTTCGGTGCCCGCCCCGATGGAGCCGTGGGGGATGGCCAGGACCTGGCCGGCGAAGATGAGGTTGGGGTCGGTGAGGTGGTTGGCGGCGGCCAGGGCGGCGGCGGTGGTTCCCAACCGGGCGGCGATCGAGTCGAGCGTGTCGCCGTCCTGGACCGTGTAGGTGCTGCCGGAGCCGGCGGAGGCAGGGGACGCGGCCGACGCAGCGGGGCTCGTGGCGCCCAGGTGGATGACCTCCCCGGCGACGATGACGTTGGGATCGGAGATGCCGTTGAGCCGAGCCAGGTAGGTGACGGACACGCCGTAGCGCTGGGCGATTGCCGACAACGTGTCGCCGGCGCGCACGACGTAGCTCTGGGGTGCCGGTGCCGCCGAGGCGGCCTGGGGGGTGAGGAGGATCGTGGCCGTGGCCGTCCCGCCCCCGGCCACGACCACGGTGGTTACCCCGGCTGCGAGCAGCCGGAGCGATTGTGCCCGGCCCTGGCGTTGCAGGGCCACGACGCGTCCGAGGACCGGCGACTGCTCGACGTCGCTCAAGTCGCCGCGCACGAGCCCGATGGCCGCCACCACCGGGGTGAGCAACCAGCCGGTGAAGTACGACACGACGAAGCGCGCGAGAACGGCGTTGTCGAGGGCGACGGTGGGCGCCGCTGAGCGCTCTGCGGCGGGTGCCGCCGCCGTCGACTCGATCGGCTCGAGTCCTCGCCACCACACGTCGTCGGCCGGCCAGGCGGTAGCCAGCTCGCTTCGGGCCTTGGTGCGGGTGACGGCGACGATGAGGCCGAGGTAGGCCAAGGCGAGGGCGGCGGCGAAGGCCGCCAGCACCGACAGGGTCAAGCTGTGGGCCTCCACCCCGGCGACGGCCAGCGCGGCGGTGACGGCGGACAGCGACAGCAGCGTCCGCCTCCGGCGGACGACGACCGGCACCGGGCGGGAGGGGGCGGCGAGGGGTGGGGTGAGGTAATGCTCCTCGGCGGAGGCAAGGACCCGGCCGACGAAGCCCGGGCTCGGCTCGACCGGCGTGGTCGAGGCGCTGATCACATCTACGGCGGTGTTCAAGGCGGCTACCTCCCGTCGGCAGGGGCTACAAGAGTCGAGGTGGGAGACCATCCGCGCCCGTACCGCACCGTCGAGGTCACCGAGGACGAACGACACCGCTTCGTCCTCGAAGCGCAGGCACGGCTCAGAGTCCACGGCGCATCTCCACTTCCAACATGTCCCGCATCCGCATGAGAGCGGCCCGGATCCGGGTCTTGGCCGTGCCGAGAGGGATGCCTTCCAACTCACCGATCTCGGCCGCGCTGCGCCCCGCCACCGCCGCCAGCAGCACCGCTCGTCGCTGCTCCTCGGGCAGGCGGTCGAGGGCCCGTCGCACCTCGGCGGCGTCGGCCTCGGCCATGAGGCTGTCGTCGGAGTAGGCGGCCATCGACTGCCCGGCGAGCAGATCGGTCAGCGCATCGGGGGAGAGGGGCGCCGCCCGGCGAACCCGGGCCGAGTCGATGGCGGCGTTGCGGCTGATCGACAGCAGCCAGGAGCGGGCGTTGCCCCGCCGGGGGTCGTAGGTGGGTGCGGCCCGCCAGACCCGCAGGAACGTCTCCTGGGCGATGTCCTCGGCCAGGGCTCGGTCCCGCACGACGTGGTAGGCGACGCCGGTGACAGCCGCCGCGTGCCGCCGCACGAACGTGGCGCCAGCCGCCCGGTCACCTGCTGCCATTCCTGCCAGCAGCGCATCGTCCTCAGCCTCCGCACCCATCTGATGGATGGTACGAGTCGGGATAGCTGCGGGATTGGACGACTTTCCGGGGCCGACGGGGAAGACCCGCTGGTCCGGCGTGGGACCGGTGCGGGCCGGGCGCAGGCGCCGCTCAGTTTGCGACGGTGACGAGGTCGCCGATGGCCAGGTGGTTGAACACCACGTGGGCGGTGGCGATGGGGAGCTCGACGCAGCCGAGGCTCTGGGGGAAGCCGTAGGACGCCCGCACGAAACCGTGGACGGCGTCGCCACCGTTGAAGTAGTTGATCCAGTACACGGAGTCGTGGTAGTAGGACCCGTTGGGGTTGTGCCCGCTCATGTAGTTGAACGTGTAGCGCAGGTAGACCGGGTACGTGCCGTTGGCGGTGGGGGAGGCGGGGATGCCGGTGTTGGCGGCTGCGGTCAGGACCACCTTGCCGTTGTCCCACAGGGTGAGCGTCTCGGGCAGCGTCTGGGTGACGTATACGTAGGAGTAGGGGCTGGGGTCGAGCCGGTTGGCGGCGGCGGCATGGAGCAGAGCGTCCCATGTCGACGTGTTGGCCAGCTGCGCCACGGTGAGCGGGTCGACGGCGTAGCCGTCGTAGTTGGGCTGGGTGGCGTAGAAGGTCATCAAGGCGCCCTTGACCAACACGTTGGGCGACCCGGCGGACCACTGTGCTCGCAGCGTGGCAGGGGTCGACGCCCAGGCCCAGACGAAGTGGCCACGCAGCGGCCGCGTCATCGACGCCACCTCCCCGGCAAAGGTGGTCGGCGCCTTGACCCCGGCAGCGGGCACGAAGCGGAGGGGCAGGTAGTGTAGCTGGGCCAGGATCTGTTCGAGGCGGAGGAGCGACGCCGGTGCGATCGTGAAGCGGTAGCCGGTCGTCGCCGACGCGGCCGTGGCGCCATGTCCATGTGTGGCGAAGCCGTTGAGACCCACCGCCTGCACCGGGCGGTCGAAGCCGACGGTGACCGTGGTGCCCGGTCCCCACCCGAAGCCGGTAGGGGTGAACACAAGCGTGTTGGGCGCCGGCTGCGTCCAGTGACCGGGAACGGCCGGCGTGATCTTGGGCTGGGAGTGGCCGAGGACCTGGGAGACGGGTCGGGCGAAGCTGAGCGTGACCGGCGCGTTGGAGGCGGCGGTCGTCGCGCCGGGGGCGGGGTTGGCGACGGCGACGGGGTCGGCTCCTCGCGGCGAGACGAACCAGGTAACCCTGCTGAGCGTGGGAGAGACGCGCTCCCAGCTCCACGGCGCCGCCGCGACCTCCAAGGTGCCCGCCAGCGCCTGCGACGGCACGGTCAGGTCGGCAATCGTCGACGGCGTGCCGAGGTGGACCAGCTGGGTGCGGCCTCCTCCCAGCCGGTAGGCGACGGCCGTCACGGCGTGGGTGAACGTGACGGGCACGTGGCCCGGCTTCGATGCCACCGCGACCGAAGCGGCCAGAGAAGCGCTCGGTGTCCGCACGGTCATCTGGGTCGAGACAGGCCGGCCCAGCAACCAGCGCAGCCAACTCGGCGAGGCGGCTGTAGCGGAGACGCGGACGTTGCGGCCCTGCGCGACGGCCGCGGCAGGCACGATCTCCCCGCCGTGGCGGTCCCACGCCACAGGCTTGCCCCCGCTCGTCACAGCCACCCCCGACAGCTTGGTCCCAAGGCCGGCGAGGCTCACTCGGAAGGCACCGCTGCTCGACGACGAGAGCGAGATCTTGGGGCGGCCCAGGGTGGCGGTGAGCACCATGGCGGTACCGGCCGCCACGACGACTACTCCGGTGCCCACGGCGAGGCGCAGGGGCCAGCGCCGGCGATGCTCTCGTGCCTTCTCCGCGTGTGGTGTCTCCGTGTGTGCCGTCTCCGTGGTGGGCGCAGTCCGCCCCGCCGCCGCGGCTGAACTGAGCCGATGGTGTCCAGTGCTGGTCAGCAGGCCCACGTGTGTCCCACCATGTCTAGGAGTTGGTAGCGCGCTGCGCTGAGAATATGCCCCCGCCCCGGGATGGGACTGTTGGAAGCGGCAACCTTTGTCATTCCCTAACCTGTCCTACCTGTCACCTGTCACCTGTATCGGGCGGGCGGAGGGAGATGTTGAGCCCGGTTCGCCCCACCGTCCGCGCGCCAGTGGGGGCTGCCGTCGGTGCCGACGAGGAGCACGGTGGTCATGGGGATCAACTTCACACCTCCTTCGACGCCTGAACCCCGGCGCGCGTTCCCATCCGAGCGATCCTGGCTCCGGGCGCAGCGCGGATCCGCTCGTACCGTGACTGCGCGTCAGTCGCCCGGCGCCTGTGCCGGCTCGAAGACGCAGGTGGGGTCCTCGCCCAAGGGGTCACCGCTCCGGGCGAAGGCCTGGGCCCGCGATCCCCCGCAAGCGTGGCGGAACTGGCAGCGCCCGCAGCGACCTCGGAGGCGTGCGGGGTCGCGCAGCGCACGGAGCAATGGTGAGGTGGCATAGAGCGCCGTGAGCGGCACCTGGCGTACGTTGCCCACCACGAGCGGGAGGAACCCGCTCGGCTGGACGTCGCCGGTGTGAGAGACGAAGACCACACCGCGCCCGTCACCGACGGAGAGGGGCGAACGTCGCGGCGTCCCTTCCCCGGCAGCGTGGTCGATCACGAGGCGGCGGTATTGGGGCGCCTCGGTGGTCTTCAGCGAAACGGTGGCTGCCGAGTCCCTGAGGAACTCGAGGACCTTCTCGGTCTGGCGAGCATCGAGGGCACGCAGGTGCTCGCCCCGCCCGGTCGGCACGAGGAAGAACACGCTCCACAGGCTTGCCCCCAGCTCGCCCACCAGGCGCCGGATCGACGGGAGCTCTCCGACGGTTTCTGCAGCGACGGTCGTGTTGACCTGCAGACGCAAGCCGGCCTCGCGGGCAGCCCGGCAGCCGGCGAGCGTCCATCCCAACGAGCCGGCAACACCGCGGAAGGCGTCGTGGGTAGCCGGGCTCGCGCCGTCGATGGAGAACGACACAGCGCCCGCTCCCGCCAGGCGCAGGGCCGAGAGCTGGGCCAGTGTCGCTCTCGGAGTGCCGGCCGGGGAAACAGCCATCCGCAGGCCGGAAGAGGCCCCGTGCCGGACGATGTCGATGATGTCCGGGCGCTCAAGGGGGTCACCGCCGGTCAGGATCACCATGGGCCGCGGCGGACCGAGGGAGGCGAGGTCGTCGAGGACGCCCCAGACGTCCTCGGTGCTCAGCTCGGCCGGATCCCGTAAGGGAACGGCCTCCGCCCGGCAGTGGAGGCATGCCAGTGCGCAGGCTCGGGTCAGTTCGAAGAGCACGATCAGTGGCCGCTCGCCAATGTCGAAGCGGACCTCGCGGACTCCGGACTGATGCGGCCGTCCTTGCCCGCCGCTGATCGTTCTGGCCGGCGGGGGAGACCCGCCAGCACTCGGGAGCAGATCATTCACTGTTGCACACACTACGTCGAGCTCATCGCTTCTCGTATGCTGAGGCCTTGGAACCTCACCTATAGTGTGCCGATTGATGTTACTTCTCTCGGCAACGGTCTCTCGGCAATGGTGGCGGAGATGTCGATGATCGATCGAACCGATGGGGCCGTCCCTGTCCCGCTCCACGGCCGCCAGCGTCGTCGCCGGACCTGGGCTCGGCGATGACGCCGACCGCGCCGAGGGGACAGCCGGCGATCATCCAGGGCGGCATGGGGGTGGGGGTCTCCGGATGGCGCCTGGCACGCGCGGTCGCGTCGAGCGGCCATCTCGGAGTGGTGTCCGGCGTCGGCCTCGACACGCAACTTGCACGGCGCCTCCAGCTGGGTGACCCCGGCGGGCACCTGCGGCGAGGGCTCGCCCGCTTCCCCTTCGCCGGCGTGGCCGAGCAGATCCTCGAGCGCTACTACGTGCCAGGGGGCGCCGGCACGCGGCAACCCTTCCGCCTGGTGTCCCTCGGCTCGCTGCGACCGGCGACGGCGTCGGTCCAACTCGTCGTCGCCGCCAACTTCGTCGAGGTGTTCCTCGCCAAGGAAGGTCACGGCGGAGCGGTAGGGATCAACTACCTCGAGAAGCTGCAGATGGCCACGCCCGCGGCCGTGTACGGGGCGATGCTCGCTGGCGTCGACTACGTCCTGGTGGGCGCGGGCATCCCCGCCGAGATCCCCGGGCTGCTCAACAGCTTCGCTGCCGGGCGGTCGGGGAGCGTGACCGTCGGCATGCACGACAGCTCCGAGGCACAGGCGCGGGTCGTCGTCGACCCGGCCAGCGTGTTCGGCGCCAGTGCCGAGATGCCCCGGCCCCGGTTCCTGGCCGTCATCTCCTCGCACATCCTCGCCGGCTACCTGGCCCGAGACGAGCGGACCCGACCGGACGGCTACGTCGTGGAGGCACCCGAAGCGGGGGGGCACAACGCCCCACCCCGCGGCCCGCTGGTCCTGGACGACGCCGGCGAACCGGTCTACGGACCGCGCGACACGGTCGACTTCGACAAGATCGCAGCCCTCGGCCTGCCCTTCTGGCTCGCGGGGGGCCAGGTCGGTCCAGGCAAGCTCGACGACAGCCGCGCTCGCGGGGCCGCCGGCATCCAGGTGGGATCGGCCTTCGCTCTCTGCGAGGAGTCCGCGATGGATCCCTCACTCAAGCGGGAGCTCATCGACCGCTGGTTCGCCGGCACGCTCCGGATCCGCACCGACACGGTCGCCTCCCCGACCGGTTTCCCCCTGAAGGTGGCGCAGTTACCCGAGACGGTGGGGGAGCAGCCCGTCTACGAGCAGCGCGTCCGCAACTGCGACATCGGATACCTCCGCGTCCCCTACCGCCAAGCCGATGGCAGGATCGGGTACCGCTGCCCGGCAGAGCCGATCGGCACCTACATCCGCAAGGGCGGCCAGGCCGGCGACGCCGTCGGGCGCCGCTGCCTCTGCAACGGGTTGATCTCCACGATCGGGCTCGGGCAGCGCCGCCGGGGTCGGCCGAGCGAGCCCCCCCTGGTCACCATCGGCCAGGATCTCTCCTTCCTCCACCACCTTGCCTCCTCCCCGAGCCGCTGCTACACCGCTGCCGACGTGATCGCCTACCTGCTCCGCCCCGGCCCCCGGGACGGCGCGCAGGGGTAGGAGGGAGCGGGCAAGGCGGGGGGTGGGCCGGCGGGAGTCGAGGGCCGGCGGGGGGCGGGGGCCGGCGGGAGTCGAGGGCCGGCGGGCTGGTGGGCGGTGCCGGGAGGTCGGTGCATTCGAGGTCGTTTCCAAGCCTGAATCCCCCGAGGCGCACCGAGTGCACCGAGATCCGGTCACGATGCCGCCCCCTCAGGCCACCCTCAGGCCAGGAGCCGCTGGCGGCGGTCACGATGCCCGGTGCGCTCGGTGGGGACGATCCGCACCGGGAACTGCTCGCCTGTCTCGTGCGGCTCATCGCCGGCGACTCGGGGCATGGTCCTCGAAGCGGTCGCCGGCGAGGCGCACCACGCTGAGGCTCGGCGGGGTCGGCGACGACGAGGGTCGCCTGCCCTGCACCCGGTGCCGTCCGAGCCGGCGCCGGCGGCGCGCCCCGGTAATGGGAGCCCCCCGACCGGACGAGAAGCCCACGAGAAGCCCACGAGATGTGCCTCGACAATCTCCGCGGCGACAGCGACGATCTCGCCATCCGCGCTCGGCCTGCTCATCGAATACCAGTCGTGGCTCATCTGCTCGCCGGCCGTACCGCCGCCCCAGCGGTCTCCATCCTGCGGTGTACAGCGGCCGCGCTCGTCGCCCTGCTCGTCTTCCTCGGCGTGGCCGAACTGGTGGCGGTCCCGGTCGGGCCAGCGGCTGCGCCGACCCTCGCCATCGGCGAGGTGGCCATCGCCCACACCCCCAACCCCGTCAAGGACTTCGCCATCGCTCACTTCGGGGAGCACGACAAGGCGGTCCTGGTGATCGGCATCTACCTCGTCCTCGCCCTGGTGGCCGTCGCCGTCGGCGCTGCGACCGGCGCGCTCCGGAGTCGGCCGCCGGCGTTTGCGGCCCT
>JAJZJY010000034.1 GCA_021809885.1 Actinomycetes bacterium | reverse complement strand
GATCAGCGGGGTCCACATCCAGTAGCTGACCTGGGCTCTTGCCCGCCGTCGGTCTCCGGCGCCGCCGGCCGCCCCGGGCGCTTCGAAGATCCCGGAGCGCCCCGGTCCTACTCCGGTCCTACAATCGCCGCTAGCATCTGCGGCGTGGCCACCTTGCGCGAGCGCCGTCCGGGGGTGTGGCAGCTTCAGTTCGACTTCGACGGCGATCTGCGACCACGACCAACCGAGGTCGCGTGCTCGGTCGACCTGTAGTGACTCCAGTTGTTCGGCCAGCCGTCGCAGCGACGCCACCGCTCGGAGTCCAAGTCGTCAACTTAACTTGTCCCCTAGGTACAGTCAAGACCGCTTGACGACACCTCACGGCAACGATGTGTGAGGTAGCCGCCCATGATCGGATTCCCTGGCTCGGTGAGCCGGGCGCACTGGGGCGCCCCTCTCGTCTCGATTACCCAACGCCTTGCCGCAGGTCCGGCGACGGCGTCCACCGAGCGCAAGTTCGTCCCACTCGGGGATGGGCTTGCGGCCGTGCATGAGCGCAGCGAAGCCGTCAACAATGCCGGATCGGTCACCCGGGCGCACGGTGAGGAGCCCGTCAGGCGTTCTCCTGGCGAAACGTGCGGGTACCGATCGCCACGCCGAGCACGGCCACGATGGCCGACACGAGGAGCCCTTCCCACACGGCGGTGGAGGTGTACCTGCCCAAGAAGGCGGCCCGCATGCCGTCGACGACGTAGCGGAAGGGGTTGGCCATGGAGAGGTCGTTGAGCCAGGTCGGCCCTGCGGTCATGGGCAGCAGGATCCCCGAGAGCAGCAGCAGCGGGACGGTGACGGTGTTGAGCAGGGGGGCGAGGGCGTCCTCGCTCTTCAGGACCAGGCCGGCCGTATAGGAGAGCGACGCCATCGTGGTGGCGAGCAGTAACACGAAGGCGAAGCCGAGCGCCACACCACCGACCGGCGTCCGCAGGCCGAATAGGACCGCGGCGGCGAGGAGGACCAGGCACTGCACCACCAGGGTCACGACGTCTCGCAGCACCCGGCCCACCAGCAGCGCCAGGCGGCTCATAGGCGTGACGCGCATGCGCTCCACGACACCCGAACGCAGCTCGGCGATGATGGTGAAGCCGACGAACGCGGCTCCGAACAGCCCGAGCTGCACGAGCAGACCGGGCACGAAGAACTGCTGCCAGGTGACCGCCCGGGGGAACCCAGGGCTGTGGATCACGGTCCGCAACAGGGGACCGAACAGAGCGAAGTACAGGACCGGCTGGACCAGGCCGATGATGACCCAGGTCGGGTTGCGCAGCGACAGCGTCATCTGGCGTCGGAACACCAGGAGGGTGTCGCGGACCGTGCGCATCACGCCGCTCCTTTCCACTGAGACGTTTCGCCGTCGCGCAAGGAGCGCCCGGTCAGGGTCAAGAACACGTCGTCGAGGCTCGGGCGCGCCATGGCGATGGAACCGAGCGTCAGGCCTGCGCTATCCAGGGAGCGCATCACAGCGACCATGGCGACCTCACCGCGCTCGACGGTCAGGCGCAGGGTCTGTCCGGCGAGCGACACCTCCCGGATGCCGGCCTCCCGCCCGGCGCCGTCGCAGAGCAGGCGCCCGGCGCGTTCGGCTTGGGCCGCGTCCGCGACCTCGATGGTGACGACGTCACCGGACACCCGCCGCTTGAGCCCGTCGGGGCTTCCTTCGGCGACGATCCTTCCCTCGTCGATCACGAAGATCCGGTCGCAGAGCGCGTCGGCTTCGTCGAGGTAGTGGGTGGTGAGGAATACCGTCGTGCCTGCCCCGTCGCGCAGGCCCCGGACGTGGGTCCACAGGTTGGCCCGGCTCTGGGGGTCCAAGCCGGTGGTCGGCTCGTCCAAGAAGACCAGCCGGGGGCCGTGCACGAGCCCGAGCGCGACATCGAGGCGTCGGCGCTGGCCGCCCGAGAGTGACTTGACGGCCCGGTCCTCGAGGCCTTCGAGCTCGAGGCGGCCGATCAGCTCGTCGGCTCGCGCCTGGGCCTCGCTCGCCGGTAGCCGGTAGAAGGCGCCTTGCTGGACCAGCTCCTCGCGGACCCGACAGGCCGGGTCAGCGCCCCCTGCCTGGGCGACGTAGCCGATGCGGCGGCGCACCCCGAGGGGGTCTTGGCGCAGGTCGAGGCCAGCGACCGTCGCCTCACCGGCGGTCGGGACCAACAACGTGGTGAGCATCCGAAGCGTCGTGGTCTTGCCCGCCCCGTTGGGCCCGAGGAAGCCGACGATTTCTCCTTCGTCGACCTCCAGGTCCACGCCCCGGACCGCCTCCACCGCACCCCGCTTCGTGCGAAAGCGGCGGCTCAAGCCTCGTGCACTGATCACCGGCACTCCTATGCCCCCGTGGCGGCTGGGACCTCCAGCAACCTCGACCAGGGCTTACCGATGATTATTCAACGTTGACTACCTGTCGTCAAGAGCCTCCGTGGAGACGCTCCCATCGAGCGGCCCCGGCCAACCCGAGACCCCCGGTCCTGTCGGCTCCCCCGCCCCCTCCTCGGTGCCGAAGCGGTAGTAGCCCGAGCGCAGACGCTCGGCGAAGCCCTCGGCAAAGTCCGCCTCGCCCCGGCAGCGGGCCACGCCGAGGCGGAAGTTCTCCGCCACGTGCGCCGGCATCGTGCGGGCCTGCTCGAGGTGTCGCACCTCGTGCTCCAGGTGAGCGATGGTCGCCTCGAGCTGCTTGACCCGGGCCCCCATGGCTTCGATCACCTCGTCGCGCTCGAGCGACCAGCAAAAGCAGAGGCCGACGTCGAGCAGCACAGGGTCGTGGTGCTCCACGGTCCATAGCGCCTGGCGCAGGAGCGTGAAGTACTCGGCTTCACCGTCTGCAGCTACCCGGTACGCCGTGCGTGCGGGGCGCCCACCGTTGACCTCGGTGCCGCCCTCCTCCAAGAAGCCGTCCCGAGCCAAGGTGCGCAAGGCGTTATAGATCGAACCGGGATTGACCCGGGCCCACTCCTCTGCCCGCCAGCTGAGCAGCTCGCGACGGACCGAGTAGCCGTGGACCGGCTGGAAGATGCGCACCACGCCCAGGACCAGCAGCCGGGTAGCCGACATAGCACCAATATGGCACTGCTCCTCGGCTTCAGCTCGAACACCAGGGGCACCAGCGAGGTCCTTCGACGCCGCTGGTGCCCGCAAGCCGAGCGACTAACGGGGCAGATCAGCGTCGAGGGGTCGGCCGAGGAAGGCTGCGAGCCGGTCGATGGCGGGAGCATCGTCAGCGACCGGCTGGGGTGGGGCGAACCGGCCGGTGCGTGGCTGGGTGGCGAGCTGGGCCCAGGTGAAGGTCAGCGCCTGCTCGGCGAGGTCACCGGGCAGTTCCGCAGGTTGGTTGGTGGCTCGGGCAAGGTCCCAGCCGTGGGCCAGCAGGTCGTAGAGGCGAATCTGCAGCCGCTCGGCCCCCGTGGCCTCTCCAAGAGGGCCGGTGTAGGTCCGGTCCAGGACACCCGGGCCGGCGAGGACAGCTTGCAGGGTCGCCGCAGAGTTTCGGTAGGCGCCGCCCGGGTCGTCTCCCAGGCGGTCGACGCCGCGCCCGGGTGGTCGTTGGTCGGCGAGGAGGGCCGCGAAGACCAGGTTCATGCCGACCAGGTGGGCCACCACCTCATGCACGCTCCAGTCGCTGCAGGGAGTTGGCGCCGACCACTGATCGTCTCCGATGCCGTCGATCAGACGGCCGACAGCGCTCGACGCACGGGCGAGCTGATCGACGGATGGCGGTGCGGGTGTCATCGGGCCCAGTCTTCCAGACAGGTCCACGAGGTATTCCTGACTATCGTGGGATGGCTCTGCTCCAGACCAGCTCTCTGCGCCGGGGAATCAACATCCCGCAACCCGAACGAGCTGCGGCGACGGTAGAACCCCACCAAGCGCGGCCGAGCCGTTCTCGATAGCCCATCCGCATACGCGCAGTCCGGTCACTCAGCCGAGCGCCTCGCGGGCGGCCGAGAGCTGGCGTTCGGCTTCGTCGACGCTGCGTCTCACCCGGGCCACGTCGACGACCTTGGCTCCCGCCGAGGACAGGGCCGCCTGGCGGACGAAGGCGGAACGGGTCATCCCGGCGGCTTCGGCGGCTGCGGCGAGCTGGTCGGCCTCGGCACGGCTGAAGCGGGCTGAGACCATTACCGACAGTGGCTCGGGTCCTCTGGCCTCGACGGGCTCGCCCCAGCGGTCCTCGTCGTCTCGGTGTGCCCAGTGGTCCTCGGCGCGGTCGGCCTCGGCGCTGGGTTGGGGGATGTCAGTCATCTCAGCTCCCATGCGGTGATCGGCCGCAGCACCCGCCGGGCGGGGTCGTAGGCCACCACCACCCCAACCCGTCGGCCGCCGGCGGTGGTCCCTTCGGCGAGGTAGTCGCCGCTGCCTCGCCGGTCGGGTCGAAACACCGGTCCAGCGGCGAGTACTTGTTCGATCTCGGCCACGCTCACGCCGTGGCGGGTGGCGTGAGTCTCGTTGGACTCATCCCACTCCACCGCCTCCCCACCGGCACGTACTACACACTAGGCCACAGTGTACTACCGAAGCTGGTGGCTGCGGCCGCCGCCGGCGACCGGGGACTCTGCCCGGGCCGGCCAACCCAAAGGAGGTGCGCCATGAGCGCCCTGCTTGTCGGCTACGCCCGATGCGCCACCGACGCCCAGGACCCGACCGCCCAGCGCGACGCCCTCGGCCAGCTCGGGGTGAGGCCCGAGCGGGTCTACGTCGACCACGGTCTCACCGGCACCAACCGGGAGCGCCCCGGGCTCCGTGAGGCCCTCGCCGCTTGCCGGGCCGGCGACACCCTCGTGGTCACCAAGCTCGACCGCCTCGCCCGCTCCCTGCCCGACGCCCGCTCGATCGCCGGCGAGCTCACCGCCCGCTCGGTGCGCCTCAGCCTCGACGGGTCGGTCTACGACCCCACCGACGCGGTCGGACGGCTCATGTTCAACGTGCTAGCGATGGTCGCCGAGTTCGAGGCCGACCTGATCCGGTTGCGCACCCGGGAGGGCATGAAGGTGGCCAAGGCCAAGGGGCACCTGCGCGGCAAGCGGCCCAAGCTCAGCCGACGTCAGGAAGCCCACCTGATCTCGCTGGTGCGCAGCGGGGGAGTACAGCAGCGCGGAGGTGGCCGAGCTGTTCGCCGTGGCCCGCTCCACCGTCTACCGGGCCATCGAGCGCGAACGAGACCGAGCCCGGGGCAACGACAGCGCGCTCGCCTCGGCCAGTTGAGCCGGGCAGTGACGCGATCGGCGTCCCGCAAGCCACACCCTGCGGAGTACGCCGGGCGCGCCCTCCGCACACCCGCCCCCGCTGCTCCGTAAGCGGTTCGGCTTGCGGGATGGTCTCGGCCCGGACGTGGAGCGATCGGGGTGCGGCGGGGTGGGGGTCGATCGATCTGCTGGTCAGGTGTCTCGGGACCGGTCGAGGCGCTCGGGAAGTCGCTTCCACCCGGCCGCCTGATAGGTGGTGACGGCGCTGTGGAGGGAGCTCGGGGTGCAGACGAGCACACTCGACGAGCCCATCTTCCGTAGGTGGGCGGCCGCTGCCACACAGATTGCAGCGCCGTAACCGCGCCGACGATGGTCGGCGTGGACGCCTAACGGCTCGAGCAGGGCCGGCTTGCCCGGTCCAGCCGACCAGGCCGTCACCGTCGCGACCGCGACACCGTGGCCGTCACGGGCGAGCAGGCACCGCGCGTCGGTGAACGGCGAGCCGGCCGCCATCGTGTGCCACTGCTGGTCCGTGAACCGTTCAGATCCCCACGCCGACCGATGGACGGCCGTGCACTCCGATACCTGCTCGGGCGAGGCGACCACCTCCACCCGCAGGTCCGTCTCGTCCACCGGCGCGGCCAGCCCCAACCGCAACGGTGTCCACGGATCGCCGTTGCTCCAAACGCCGTCTGACAGCAGGTCTTGGACTCGCGTGCTGTCGGGCACCTCGACCGACACCTTCCCCGCGGGGAGGATGCCGCGCTCCAGCTCGGACAGATCCGAAGCCACCTCGCGGGCAAGCTCGTCCTCGAGCCACACCTCGGGCGCGACAGTCATGCGCAGCACCTCGGGGCTATCCAGGAACCCGATGGCGAGGATCTTGCCGCCTCGGCTCCAGGTCCGCACGGCAGTCGCCAATACCTCGGCGCCGAACCGCCAGTGCCAACCCAGATCTCCTGGATGCAGTTGGATCGGTGCGTCGTCGCGCTGCCAGTTGCGGAGGGCACGCACCACCTCGTCGAGCTCGTCAACGCTCGGAGTCTTCAATTCAAGGGCCACGTGACATCACAGCATCGTTACGCCGACCCTCGCATCCGAATTTTGTCCGAGTTGTCAGCGTCGCGGGCCGTCATCTCGAGCGATCTCGCTGTCGGTCCCGTATACCGGTAGCGATCGGTCGGTGGTGACGAGGTGTCTGACCACGACAGCGACAGCGGCAGCCGTGGCAGCGATGGCAGCGCCGATGAGGAACGCGGGCGCCGGACCGTAGGAGGTCACAAGGACGCCTCCGCCGGCTGCTCCTGCGGCAGCGCCGGCGTTGAAGGTCGTGTTGGCCCACGTCGAGACGAGGAGGTGGTTGCTTGTGTCGGCCGGGGCGTCGATGACGACATAGGCGACGACCAGGAGCGGGGAGAGGGCGGCGCCGTTGACGGCCAGGGCAGCGGCGAGCGCTGGGAGGCTGGGGGCGACAGCGCCCGCTGCGAGGGTGGCCGCTACCAGGCCGCCGAGGCTGGCGAGCTGCCAGCCCACCCCGCTGCGACGAGGGGCGTGACCCCAGATCAGCCCACCGGCGACGCTGCCCAGCGCGCCCGCGGCGAGCACGTATCCGGCGGCGGCGGGCTTCGCCTGGTGCACGGCGCGGGCGGCGACCGCTACGTCGATGACGCCGGCGCCGGCGGAGACACCCAGCAGCACGACGAGGATGGCGCGGACCCTGCCGGAGCGCAGAGGCCCGAAGAGGCTGTCAGACCGGCGGTCCGGGTCGTGGGGGTGCCCTGGCGCAGGCCCGGTGGTCGCTGGTTGGGGTGCGAGGAGCAGCAGGCAATGAAGGTGGCGGATGCCGAGGTGTGGTTGGCGACGTCGTGGGCGGCGTGCTGTGCGAGTTCACGGGCAGCTCCGTCAGGGTCGGTGACGGTGAAAGTGCCGCCGGTTACGGGAACGACGATGTAGTCGTAGTCGTGAACATGGGCGCCGGTGTTGTCGCCTTGCGCGGCGAACGTCCAACGAGTGACCCTGAGGCACTCGTTGTCGATCTCGGTGGTGGACTGAGCGGTGCTCATCTCTGGTTCTGTTCACCGGCGGGGGAAGTCGGGTCGCCGAAAATGGCGGCGACGTGGCGTACGTCTGTTCCGCAACAGCCGCCGAGGATGGACAGGTGCGGCAACCGGGCGAGGAGATGATGCTGGGCGGCGGCGAACTCTGAGGGGTCGCCGTCGTCCACGTCGACTGCTTCGTCGAGATCGGCATGGCTTGCGGTGGACGCGTTGGCGCGAGTGCCAGCGATCCGGTGTGTCCAGTCGCCCGCTTGGCTGAGCGCCCGCTCGATGTGGCTTGGGTGGGCGCAGTTGACCAGGTAGTAGTCCGGGGCGGCGACGTCATCGACGGCGGTGATAGCCCCGGCCAGGCTCTGGCCGTCGGGGAGGCGCCCGTCGGTCTCCACAGTGAACGACACGGCGACTACAGGGAGACCGGCCGCCCGGGCGGCACGCACGATCCCGACTGCTTCTCCCACGTGGGTGATGGTGTAGGCGGTGGCCACCTCCGCGCCGGCGGCCGAGAAGGCCGCCAACTGCGGGAGGTGATAGCCAGCGGCGTCGTCTGGGTCGAGGTGGGCGTCGGCGGAGTAGCCGTCGTGGCGAGGCCCGACCGTCCCGCTGATCAAGATGTCAGGGACGGCGGCGTGATAGGCGCTGCGAAGCTCGGCCATCATCTCGATCGCCGCCCGGTTGACTCGGTCGAGGTCCCTGGCGGTGTAGCCGAGCTTGCCTCCCCAGTCAGGATTGGCGCGCCATGTCGGGGTCTCCAGGAACAAGGCGCGGCCCGTGGCCTCAGCGAGGGCGGCGTAGTCGTCGTAGTAGCTGCGCAGCATGGCTCGACCGTTGACGGTGTCGAGAAGGGGAAAGGCGGCGAAGTGCGCCAGGTCGACGCCTCTGCGGTGAATCAGATCGGTTTCGATGCCACCGTCGGTCACGAAGGACCGATCGTGTAGCATCGACGGGCGGGACGGTGATGCCAGACTCATTGCGCCTTTCCTTCCTGGGACGTCTGCAAGCGGATCCTGCTACGACGACCAGCGAGCGCTGATGTCCAAGAGGTGGTGGTGCACCTCGTGGAAGTTGCGGCCGACGATGTCGGCCGCTGTAAGTTCGCCGAACAGGTCGTGGCTTGTTATCAACCCAGTGGCGTCGCCTGGGCCGTGGACGTCCAGTTTGCGTCCGCGGGTCGGGGGGCGCCTGCCAGCGCGGCTGAATACTCGTCGGGGCAGCAAGCCACGATGGCGATCGCGTCGTACGCGGGAAAGCTCCAGTCGAACCGGCACTCAGCACAAACTAGGTCTTCCGGCACCCACCGCATGGCGCGGATTGTAGTGTCCGGTCGCCAGGTCGAGGTCGGGGCGACGCGACCTCCACTCGTCACCAGCCGCCCGGTGTCCGCATCGCCACCCTACGCAGCCACTCGGAGTCCGGCCGACCACTCGGTCGTCCAGGCGTGCTGGTTCTCCGGCGGGGGGTGCTTAGGGCGGGTGGAGTGCTGGCAGTGCCGCGCAGGAGCACCCCGCCGAGGAGCCGGGGCGGTCACCGGACTGTTCCGGTCAGGGTTCGGCTTGTAGGAACAGCGGCCTTGGGTCGTCAGCCTGCTGGGGTTGTGGTCTCGCGGTCGCTGCGCTCGATCTGTTGAGCCCGCTGATAGCTGATGCCAACAAGGGATGCCGTGTCTCGCAACGTCAGCCCGTCGGAGCGGAGGGCGGCCACCGCTGCCCGCACGGCGTCTCTGGCGACCTGGTCGAGGTTCTCGGCCTGGCGGTGTAGTCCGGCGGCGCGCTCGGCCAACGCTCCGTGCTCGCCGGGGTAGTGCGCTTCGACGCGCAGCTCGTACTGGTTGGGGCGACCCTTGCCCATCAGCTTGAGGACCTCTCCGGCGTCCTTGGGCACCTGGTCCAGGCGTCGGGCCTGGGTGATCGCTCCGGGTACTTCGGGAATGGTCACCACCCACCATCCGGTGGGGTCCCACTCGGCTCTTGCCGTGTACCTACTCATCGTTGCTCCTTCTCGATCCACCCATGGCCGAGCTCGGTGGCCAAGGCGGCCTGGATGTTGCGAAGCGTTCCGGGGGCCTGCTGTTTGGTTCCTGCCTTGATTGTGCAGGTGCGACCACCGGGCGCCTCCCACTTCTCATGCGAGCCCTCGGTACCTACCAGGGTGCATCCTCGATTCGATTCCTGAGGAGCTTGCGCAAAGCCCTGGTCGACATCGTCCTCGCGGGAAGCTTAGTCTACTACATAGACAAACTGTAGTCTATAGCTTAGACTACGCGGTCCGAGTAGGGGACCCCGCTGCGACAGACATCCAAGGCGGTGACTCCGTGCTCGGCGAGCGCCAGGTCCGCTGGCGAGCGCGCTCGAGGTGCACGGCGACGACTATCGGCGCAGGAACACGACGACAACGGCGATGCCCGCCCATGCGGGGAGGATGAGGCCGCTGCACTATGCACTACAGCACACTCGATGTACCGCAAGACCAAGCATCGGGCACCGGGACGGCCAGGGTCGTCACCTCTCCCAGCGAACCTCTCCGTCGACGGCTGTCGTGGTGGCGGAGAGGCCAACGGTCCGGGCGACGGCCATGGAAGCCTCGTGTTGAGGATGGATGTGGGCGATGATGCCGTCCGCGCCGCAGTCGAGCAGCCAGGCGATCATGACTTGGGCGGCCTCGCGGGCGTACCCGTTGCGTTGGTGGTCAGAGGTGATGATCCACGCCACCTCGGCGGTGAGACGGTCGGTCTCGTCGTCGATGGTCGCTTGCACCGTGCCGACAGCTCGGCCGTCGTGGCGGTGACGAACGACCCAGTTACACCAGCGTTGGCGTCCGTCGGGGGAGCGGCCAGCGACCTGGCGCCGGTAGCGGTCCCGTAGCTCCTCGGTGGTCGCCGGGCGGCCGCCGATAAACCGGTACAGGTCGGGGTCGTGGAGCAACGCGGCCATCTCCTCGGCGTGGTGGACCGCCAGAGGCTCCAGCTGCACTCGTGGACCGGCCAGCGCGACCGCGTCGGGCCAGTTCTCCAGACGGCGTCGGGCTGTGCGCAGGAAGAGCACTTCGGCACCGACTGGCCGGTAGCCTGCAGCGAGGAAGCAGCGCAGCGATGTGACGTTGCCCGGGGAGACCTGGGCGAAGACCGCCTCGCCAGGGCTGACGAGACCGAGAGCGGCTCGGGCCAAGGCCAGCCCGTGGCCGCGACCACGGGCCTCCTCGTCCACCTCGATCGACACCTCGACTCGCCCTGCGAGACCGTGACCGATCGTCAGCAGACCACCATGGCGATCCTGGAAGCAGCGGACGTCGCGTCGGTAGCGGCGAGCCCGGGCCAGCCGAGGATGGACCGCCTCGCCACCGTCCCCGCCGGTCAGCAGGCCGGACGGCTCTGCGTGACCGAAGGCGGCGAGGACGACATCGAGCATGCCGGTGCTCGCTCCCAGTTGCTCCCCGAATCGGGCCAGGAAGTCTGCTCGCATCGGTGCACCCACGTCGTCGCCTTTCAACGCCGCCCGGACCCAGTCGGGATCGACGTCGGCGGCTATCAGGTGGTGGGCGGTGAGGGCAACCACCGCATCAACCGGCCCCGGCGGCGGGGGGAGGACCTCGACGAGCCCGTCGGCGGGTGGGAATCGGCCGGTAGCCGCTTCTCGCAGCACCTCGCCCAGCCGACGCTCGCCTCCCGCAGACGCGGTTTGTCCCGCTACGCACACGACGCCAGTTTGACCGGAACCGCTTGCGCAGTAGGTGACATTCGCCTTTCGCGACGAGCGATCTCCTATCGGCTCCGGTTGCGCAGGAGCAGGTAGGACCGCCGGCTGGGGTGCTCGTGACCGTGGTGGCGTTGTCGATCAAGGTGGGCAACTAGGTCGAGCCCGGCGAGGTGCGCCGCGTGGGCTTCGTGACCGGGGCGGAGGAACCGGAGGGTGAGCTCGACCGGGTGCCTCCACCACTGGTCATATGCGACAACCTGTTGCGAGCGTCACCTTGTTGTCGGCTGGCACCTTGTCGCCACCGAAGTGACGCGCCCACTCATTTACGCCGCCCCCCTTCGGTGCGAACCGTGTGCGCCGCCGGGAGGGCTTCCAGCGCAGAGGTTCGTCGGGCGGTAGCTTCGGACGCTCGAGGTGCCGCTCGACGCGCTCAGACCCGCACCGCTCGAACTCGAACAGAGCAGCACTCGGCCAGGTGGTTGATATCGCCGACATCGGATGTGAGGATGACCCCACCACCGGCGGCCACGGAAACCGCCACGACGATGGCGTCGATCGTGGCCGGCCCTCCTGTCATGCCGGCCAATCGTTTCAACTCCGCAGCCGAACGAGCGAGCGACTCGGTCACGTCTGTGATCTGAAGCCTTTTCACTACCTGGTTCAGCCGAGCGTCGCGTTCATCTCCGTAGAGGCTTTCGGCCAATACTGCGACGGGTACCAGCACGGGCACGCCCGCTGCCCTTGACGAAGCCAGGACCACCCGAGCGGACTCCTCGTTTCGAGCCACGGCCCATAGGCCTTCGCTGTCGAGCACCGCAGATGACCACGGCGCAAACAGCAAAACACTTTCAGCTTTCGGCCAGCCACTCAGCCACAACACGCTCGTATGTCTCGGGCGACGGGGGACCCGCGACCTCCTCCATCTCGTCTACCAGCTGACCCAGACGCTCCTGAGCAAGCGCCGCGTAGAGAAGCTCATTGATCGAGCTTGATAGGGCTCTGCCCCTGAATTGAGAGCGAATCTCCTCGACCAAGGGCTTGTCCAGTGTGATCGAGATCTTCTCCTTCTCCGGCGCGGCCTCGTCAGCACGGACGTTCAGTCCTCGAGTACGTAGTCTGCTGGAAGGGCTGAACCGCGGGCCAGCCTCGATCCGCACCTCACCGATCATGCCTCGCCCTGGGAGGTCCACCGGATCGACCCGTGACCTTGCTGGCGTCGTCTCGGCGGCGGTTCGATCCCGCCGCTGTCCCTGCTTCCTCGCTTGTGATGCCACAAGCTCGATCCTACCGCCGGTAGGAGGGGGTCCGGTAGACCATTCCCCATGTGGCACGAGCTGGTGGCTCTGAAGGGTTCTTGGTTCCAGTCTTGGCCAGGGAGGCGCCGGCCGTCACGAGCCGGGCGGCGCGGCGGCCGGGCATCGTGTCCCAGTAGTACGGCAAGGTCATCGCTGCGATCGCCAGGGCTCAGGCACGGCCGCGCAGCCAGGTGGACTCGTCGACGCCCAGGAGGGAACGGAACAGGTCGCGCCCGGCACGGTCGAGCGGCTCCCAGTCGACGACGAGGTCGACGGTGGGGTCCCGACAGCCAAGCCGCCGCAATCGAGGGCCGTCGCCAGCTCGTCGTTGCGGACGAGCAGGTTCTCTGCGAGAAGGTCGGAGTGCAGCCATCGCGCGACACGACCCTGGTCGGCGTCGGGCAGGGCGATGGCTCGCCGCGGTACGAGCGCAAGGCTGGGTCTTCGAGCGCGTCGGCCGTTACCGAGAGTGGCCGAGCGGGCGGAGCACGGCGGTGAGGCCACGCGCCAGCCCAGCTGCCAGGTCGCCATCGCCGGGCACCCTCGAGGTTTGCCCGTCGAGCCAGCAGACGACCGACTATCGCTCCGGATGTCCGAGGTCGGGTTTACCCACTGTGACCACGACCTCGGGGACCGCTACTGGAAGCGCACGAGCGGCGTATGGCAGTGAGAGCGCCTCCTTGGCGGCCGTATCTGCCCCGCCGGTTGGCGTGGGAGTCGAGTCTCACGAGGAGGTCATCGCCGAGGCGGAACAAGGCCACGCTCGAAGCTGACGACCGGAGGTCCGGCAAGGTCCGGCAAGGTCCGGTCGAAAAGGGCGCGGACCAGGGGCAGGTCGATCTCGATCTCATCGTCGTGCAACGCCACGCCCCCTTCCAGCGGGGGCCCGCCGCATTGTCGAACGAATTGTCCACCCCAGTGGGCTGCCCGGTAGGCGCCGAACCTGCGAGCAGCCGGCCGGTCCTCCGATCGACGATGTCCGGCCACGGATCGGTCTACGGCAGGTCGGGCAGGTAGGTGGCAGGCTGTCGCGGTGGGAACTCATGATCGGCCTGGATCGGTCAGTCGGATCAGGGATGGCCGTGCCTGGCTTATCGCCACCGCTGCCGAGGTGGCGTGGATCGGCGACGGCACCTCGGTAACCAAGGCCATCACCGCTGCGATCCCGCCGATCTTCGACGCGTATGCCACCTTGGAGCTCCCAGGCACTGCAGGCGAGGCCGGCGACCCGTTGGCCGGCGACGCCCAGCAACGCCACGACGACGCCCTCCTGGCGCTGTTGAGCCGGCACGCGGCGCCTCAGCCGTGGTGGCTCGGATACCTCGACACCGGCGCCGACGACATCGTCTTCCCCGACGCGCCGCCGGTGACGCTCTACACCGGCTGGCGTTACGTGCTGGTCGAAGCCGGGCCCCCCCAGGCGGCTGAGTGGCGTAAGGAACACGGGTCGTCGTTTTGGAAGGGCGCCCTGCCCAACCTGATGTTTCCTGCCGATCGGTCCTGGCTGGTTTCGACACTGTGGGACGACGACTGGACCTGCCTCGGCGGCCCTGGAGCGTTGGTGGATGACCTCGTGCGCGACCCCGAACTGGGACCCCGGACCCGGCGGGTGGCGCTCGACCACGACGTCACGCCACCGGGCCACCAGGTCTGGTGATCGCCACCCCAACGGGTTGCCAGGAGGTCGGCAGCGCCGGCCGCGAGGGCGTGCGGCGCCCGTGCCCACCCGCATGCAGCGAGGTCGCTGACCGATCGTCAAGACGGACGCCCACCGACGTGGGAGCCACCTGGCTCTCCCGAGTTCGTCAGACTGGTGGGATGGATCCGGAGGTGCACGCCTACTACGCCGACGGCTTCGGTGAAGACCGCCGGCTGCGCCAGCGAGCGCACGGAGTGGTGGAACGGGTACGCACCCAGGAGTTGCTGGCCCGGTTCCTGCCGCCGCCACCCGCGACGGTCCTCGATGTCGGGGGAGGTACTGGTGTCCATGCCGAGTGGCTCGCCGGATGTGGCTACGCGGTGCAGCTGATCGACCCGGTCGATAAGCATGTCGCGGTGGCCGCTGGGCTCCCCGGTGTCTCGGCGGCACTCGGCGACGCCCGCGCGCTGGAATAGACCGACAACACCCACGACGCCGTGTTGCTGCTCGGCCCGCTGTATCACCTGCCAGAGCGCGAGGATCGTCTCCAGGCGCTGCGCGAGGCGGGCCGTGTAGCCCGCCGGGGCGCCCCGGTGTTTGCTGCGGGGATCAGCCGTTACGCCACGTTGATGGACCTGGGCAGCGACGGGCGGCTCACCGCCGAGCTCGAGCCGTTCGTGACGGAGTTGCATGCGACCGGACGGTTCCGGGGCGGTGTCGTCGGGTTCACCACCGCCTACCTGCACCGACCTGAGGAATTGGCTGCCGACCTCGTCGACCCTGGCCTGCGCGACGTCGAGGTGTACGGGATCGAAGGACCCGCCGGCCCGACCCTGCGGGCGCTGGGCATGGGCTGCCTCGACGAGCGACTCGACGCCGCCGTGCGAGCGGCACGCATCGTCGAGCGCGACCCGGCGCTGATCGCCGCCAGCGGGCATCTCCTCGCCGTTCGTGACGGAGTTGCATGCGACC